>NZ_JBJIAK010000036.1:0-63958 GCF_045310915.1 Mycobacterium sp. SMC-17
GACAACCGGACCTGGCACCCCGACACGCCCCAAATCGCCACTGCGGCGGCTTGACACGGTCATTGAGAGTCCTTTCGAGAGGGTCAGACGGCCATGACGGCGAAGGCGGCGCTCATGCCGAGCGCCATGAGCAGGTCGGCGTACGGGCGCTTCGGCCCGCGCACCAGCAGGTAGAACCACCACAGCGCGGCGGCGCAGAATCCGATCGCGAGCACGATGCACACCACGGTGAACCAGCCGGGGGGAGTCACGGCGACGGCGCCGTGACCCAGGTGGGCGCTGTGGTGACCGGAGGCTTGAGCTGTCGAACCGGCCGCAGCCACCGGAACGCCCGCATTGGGCGCCATCAGCAGGCCCATCAGTGCCATCGCGGCCATCATCGTGCAGTGGTAGACGGGGTGCGGTAGCTCGAAGCCGAACAGGGCCAGGTAGGCGAAGTACAGCGCCCCGGCGGTGAACACCAGCACGTACAGCAGCGGCGACACCTGCATGCCCGCCGGCCAGAGCATCGCGATCATGCCCACCGAGGCCAGCGCATGCAGCACCCCGACGCCACGCTGTCCGGGCACCCGCCGTCCGGCACCCACGAACAGCAGCGCGGCCACCGCGAACACGGCAGTCAGCGCCCAGCGCAGGGCAGAGTCGGCGATCACGCTGTCATTGGTCGTACGAAAGGGGGCTTCAGTTCCCGGCGGGCTTGAACCGCATGTCGGGCTGGGACCGTTCCAGCGGCGTCAGCACCACACCCAGCCAGCAGACGGCCAGCACCGCGGCAGCGACGAAACCGGCCAGCGGCCACCACACCGAGACTCGCGCCGGTGACGTCTGGCACCACCAGACCGCGCCGAACCCGGCGGCCGTGGCCACGCCCGACAGGTACAGCGCCGCGCAACAAACGCGAAACCGCTTGCGCCACAGCGCCGTTGCCGATGCAATCGCGGCCAGCGTGAACAGGATGGCGACGACCTTCAGTACCCACCGATGTGATTCCGACCAGCTGACCCCGGCAGACAGCACCAGCACGACGATCGCGACGGCGGTGGGGTAGCGGCGGGCGGGACCGATCCAGACCTCGTCGAACACCCGGCGCCCGATGGCGCTCAGGGTGTGCTCGAGATCGATCGCGTGGCGGGTGGACAAGCCGAACTCCGTTCAGTCTGTAGACCAGTTTCGCAGAGTTGGTCGGACGCGCGGCAGTGTGGGTTCCGCGGTGGGTCGGCCGACGCTCTCGCCCGGGGCCTACCGCGGAGGAGCTCCTGCTCGGATCGTGCGGCTCACGCGGCCGAAATCATCGATCGCTGCGCGCTGATCCGGAATACGACTGGTGAATGCGGAGATCATGGCGGAGTACTCCGCCCAAGCCGCTTCACCGAACTGCAGCCGGACCTGTGATGGTGACATCAATTCGCTGTTGTTCGTGAAGTACTTGGGCGAGATGTCGGCATTCGGTCCGGTCGCCGTCGCGCGGGCGAAGAGGTAGTTCAGTTCGGTTTCTTCGATTCCCTGGGACCAGCCGGAGTTCGGGTCAACGGAGCGCACACCGGCTGTCGCGGCAAGTGCGGTCAGGCGCGCGACGGCCGCCACAGGCTCGCTCAGCGCTTTCGATGCGCCCGGCTGACGCCGGATGACTTCAGACAAGCTGTCCTGATACCTGGCTACCTGCCGGTCGATCGCCTGCCCGAGTATCAATGAGCTTGTCGGGTCGCTGGCGAGGACCGCAAGCAAACTGCGAGTTTTGGGCATTGCGCTGTCGAGTGCATCCAGCGGTGGAAACTGGGGTGTCAGTTGATCCTCGGTGACCAGGCTTCCGAGGTACGGGACGATAGCCAGCGTGTAGCTCTGAGTGAGGCCTGGGTTTTCGTTGCCCAGCTGCTCGAGAGAATCCGAATTGGCGGCGAGGTAGGTCGCAATGGTGTGAGCCGTCTCGGCCGCGAGTGCCCGGTCATCAGGGTTGGGTCCGGTTGCGGCCGCGGGTATCCATTGGAACCAAGCGGTGACGCGATTGGATTGATCGCCCCATTTGTATGTGGAGACTGATTTCAGGAACTTTTGCCCGGCCGGGCCGGGGGCGATCTGGTGTATGGATTTCGGGTCGGAATCCCCGGGCAGGTCCGGTGCGGACGGCGGATGAGAACACCCAGGCACGAATACGAGGGTTGCGAATACTGCCGCAAACCACCGATGACCGTAGCGAACATTTAGCAAGTGATTGCTACTTCCTGGCGGGAGGGATTTGATCCAACGGTGCGTGGTAATTCTTGCCGAAATTTATAATCGACGAATCGAGAGAACGTTGTTGATTCGCGAAGTAGCGTTCTAGCGCGGCAGAATAATCGGACCATCCGGCTTCTCCGTATTTCGCTCGAACTTCGGCAGGCGTCATCAACACTCCGGAACCGTTGTTGGTGAAGTACTCGGGCCCGATGTCAGCATTCGGTGTGTGTACCAGCTGAGCTGCGACTGTGTATGCGACTTGGGTGGACGCGTTCCCCAATCCCTGGCTGCCGCTTGGGGTGTCAATGTCAGGGGTGGAGTAGTCCCCGGGGAAACTGTCGATTTTCGGCTCTTTACCGATCATCGCGTCTTGGAAAGCCGAATGCGCGCGGTCGAACCCCGGAAGGTTCTCGCCAACCACGTCCCAAGCCAACTTCTTCATCTCCCACGCGTCATGTGCGCGGTCAAATGCACTTGCCTGGGTATTGTTGCCGTGCTGCTGTACTTCCATGAAAACTCCGGCATCAACGAGGCCGATTAGTCGACCCGCTCTGTCGAGGTCGGCTCGATGGGGGCTTGTACCGGTAATATTCGGATCCGTTTTTGCGGCTTCGGCGAATGATTTTTCGTAGTCCATGGCAGTTTTGTACGCATGGGCATTGAATTCTTTGGCTGCGTCGGGATTCGAGTCCATTACCGCGAACAGTGATCGGGTGTTATGTAGATTGCTGCCGAGTTGGTCCAGTGGTTCGAAGCCATGCTTATTCTCGCCTACCATGTCGGACTGGTAGGGCAGGAGTCCATGAGCCATGCTCTGTACCAACTTTGGATCCATCTCGCCGAGGCTGTGGTGACCGGGAAGATTGAGTAACTCTCCACCATGCACGCCGACGTAGTTGGCGTAGGCGTGGGCAGTTTTGGCGGCAATATCGGAATTCGGACCATTCGCCTCCTCGTTTGTCCAACTGAACAACGATCCCGCCGCAGCACCGTTGTCCTTCCAGGCATGAGTGGTGATGTCGTGGATGAAATCGTTGCCTTTGTTGCTGGTGACGAGGTCGGATACCGCAGTATGGTCGCGGCCCGCCGACTCGAAAATGCTGGAAACCGCGGGATCGATCCATGGGTCACGTTCACCCTCGCCCTTGACGCTCGCCGGGTCGTGCTCCCAAATGGGGGTATCCATTATTCGATCGGCTTTGTTGAGCATTTCCCGATCCAAACTGGTTCCCGCTTGTAGCGAGGAATTGCCATCCTTGACAATTCCCGAAATATCGTGCATTTGGTCTATATATTCTGCGCCAGGCGATTTTATCGCTGTCTGTACGCTTTGTGGAAGATTGTTAAATCCACCCTTCGTCATATCGTTCGGGTTGTCGAGGTCGCCCGGGTGTAGTGGAGTCTTCGGGAACTGCACCTTGTCGTTGCTCATCAATTGCCAGGAATTGGCGATGATGCCCTTTTGGTCGCCGAGGCGTTGTTCTGCGGCCTTGAGATCTTTGATGCTCATGCCGTTCTGCTGAGCCTGCATCTGACTGAGATACGAGCCTTGTTCGGGACTCAGCGGCTGTCCTGGCTTGATCGTGTCGAGTACATCACCGACCCGCTTCGCAGCTTTCTGGTCGCCGGCCAGCGCGTCATGCACATCTTTTTCCGCTCTCCGGCGAGCGTCGTCATCCTTCTCGCCCGTGAGTTTGTCGACGCCATCTTTGTCGCCGGGGCCTTTATCCTTCGGATCGCCGCCTAGCTCGTCCCAACCGGCTTTGAGGATATCTACTCGCCCCGCGATAGACGCCATTTCATTGTGCGTGCGTCGAATAATCTCGGAGATCTCGCTGCTGCCTTTAGAAACCACCGAGAACAGCTGTGCGTCTCCAGCGGCGGTTTTTGGCAAACCGGCGGCCGCATCGTTCACCCATTGGCGTACTGCGTCTAATTGTCGCCGACCTGCTAACACGGCATCGGCCGAGCGGGTGATCTCCACACCCATTTTCTGATCGAGTTCGGCCATGCGGCCGAACTTACGGGCGCGGGCGTCGTTGGCGTCGGCGTACGCATCGGACGCTGAGCCGGTCCAGTGAGAACCCGGCGCAGCCGACTGAGTTTGAGATTGGAGGTCGCGGAATTGGGAGCTCTTGTCGTATCCGCTGCCGTCCACCGGGACGCCCTCACCGAACGTAGCCCGCGTTTGGCCCCAAATCGCATTGAAGGCATCCAATGCACCCACAGCAGTTGACCTCCCCGCACTGTTGTGGGGTTCAGTCTATGGCGCCCTACGTCAGGTCAGGCCCGCCAATTTCGCAGCGACTCAGCCCGCGCTCTGGTCCTGATTCCCCGCCCGCAGCAGATCGTCGCGGGCCCGGGCGACCCGGGAGCGGATGGTGCCGACGGGGCAGCCACAGATTTCGGCGGCCTCGGCGTAGGACAGGCCCAGCACCTGGGTCAGCAGCAGCGCTTCCCGGCGGTCGGCGTCGACGCCGTCGAGCAGCATGCGGATTTCGACGATGTCCTCGAACCGGGCGGTCGGCTGGTGCATGTCGATGACGGTCTCGGGCTCGATGGCGGCGCTGCTGCGCGGCCGGCACTGCTTGCGCCGGATGTGGTCGACGACGACGCGGCGCGCGATCGACAACAGCCAGGTGCGGGCCGTCGACCGGCCGCGGAACCGGGGCAGCGAGCCGAGGGCGCGCAGGTAGGTCTCCTGCGTCAGATCGTCGGCGCTGCCGGGCTCGTCGAGGTAGGCGACAGTGCGCCAGACATCGCGCTGGGTAGCCTTGATGAACTGCTCCAATGCGGCGCGATCGCCCCGGCCGGCCGCCAATGCGAGGCGGGTCACCTCGTCGTCGTCGCCGCGGCTGTTCACAGGCCGACCATATGCGACGGTTGCCGGGAACTCACAGCCGGGCACGTCCGACCATTGATTTGGTAGCCCGCACAGCGCAGGACACGACCGGGGGACAATAGGAGGATGATGACGGCCAGCACAGCGGTCGGCAGCGCGGTCGACGCTGCCGCAGCTGCCGACGACAGTGCGGCCGCGCGCCGGGTGCAGCTCGACGTGACCGGCATGACGTGCGGCGCCTGCTCCGCGCGAGTCGAGCGGACGCTCAACAAGATGCCGGGTGTCCGCGCCTCGGTGAACTTCGGCACCCGCGTGGCCACGGTCGACGCCCTTCCCGAGATCGCCGATTCCGAGCTGTGCGACGCGATCCGCAAGGCCGGTTACGACGCCGAGCCCCGCTCCGGCGTGATCGCCGGCGACCGCGACGACGAGGATCTGTCGCACGCCCACTACCTGCTGCGCCGCCTGCTGGTGGCCGCGGTGCTGTTCGTTCCGCTCGCCGATCTGTCGGTGATGTTCGCCGTCGTCCCCAGCACCCGTTTCACCGGTTGGCAGTGGGTGCTCACGGCGCTGGCGCTGCCGGTCGTGACGTGGGCCGCCTGGCCGTTCCACCGCGTCGCGTTGCGCAATGCCCGCAATCGTGCGGTCTCCATGGAGACCCTGATCTCGGTCGGCGTGTCCGCGGCCACGGTCTGGTCGCTCTACACGGTCTTCTTCGGACACCACGCCACCGAGGCCACCGGCATCTGGCAGGCCCTCGTCGGCAGCGACGCGATCTACTTCGAGGTCGCCGCCGGCGTCACGGTGTTCGTGCTGGCGGGCCGTTACTTCGAGGCCCGCGCCAAGTCCAAGGCAGGCAGTGCGTTGCGCGCGCTCGCGGCCCTCAGCGCGAAGAACGTCACGGTCCTGCTCGCCGACGGCACCGAAATGGTGATCCCGGCCGAGGAGCTCGCCGAGCAACAGAAGTTCGTGGTGCGCCCCGGTCAGACCATCGCGGCCGACGGACTCGTGGTCGAGGGCTCGGCCGCCGTCGACACCAGCGTGATGACGGGCGAGGCCAAGCCGGTGCGCGCGACGCCCGGCAGCAGCGTCATCGGCGGCACGATCGTGCTCGACGGACGCCTGATCGTCGAGGCCGCCGCGGTCGGCGCCGACACCCAGTTCGCCGGCATGGTGCGACTGGTCGAGGAAGCGCAGGCGCAGAAGGCCGAGTCGCAGCGCCTCGCCGACCGCATCGCCTCGGTGTTCGTGCCGTGCGTCTTCGCCATCGCCGCGCTGACCGCGCTGGGCTGGGCGCTGGCCGGGGCCGGCCCCGACAAGGTTTACGCGTCCGCGCTGGCGGTTCTGGTCATCGCGTGCCCGTGCGCGCTGGGCCTGGCCACGCCGACGGCGATGATGGTGGCGTCCGGACGCGGCGCCCAGCTCGGCATCTTTCTCAAAGGGCACCGCTCGCTCGAGGCGATCCGGGCCGTCGACACCGTCGTCTTCGACAAGACGGGCACCCTGACCACCGGGCACCTGGCCGTCACCGCGGTCACGGCTGCCGACGGCTGGGAGTCCGACGACGTGCTGGCCCTCGCCGCGGCGGTGGAGTCGGCGTCCGAACACGCGGTCGCGGTGGCCATCACCACGTCGGCGCCCGAGCATGCGGAAGTCGTTGATTTCCAGGCTGTTCCCGGTCGCGGCGTCGTCGGCACCGTGGGGGAGCGCGAGGTGCGCATCGGCAAGCCGGCCTGGGCGGCCGGCCGGGCCGCGGTGCCCGCGGCCCTCGCGGAAGCCCGGCGCGGCGCGGAATCCCGCGGCGAGACAGTGGTTTTCGTGGCCGTCGACGACGAGCTGTGCGGTGCCATCGCGGTCGCTGACGCGGTGCGCGAATCGGCGGCGGGTGCCATCGCGGCACTGCACGAACGTGGGCTGAAGACCATCCTGCTGACCGGCGACAACCCGGCGGCCGCCGCCGCGGTGGGTGCCGCGGTGGGGATCGACGACGTCATCGCCGATGTGCTGCCGGACGGCAAGGTCGACGTCATCCAGCAGCTGCGCGACCGCGGCCGCATGGTCGCGATGGTCGGTGACGGTATCAACGACGGCCCGGCGCTGGCCTGCTCGGATCTGGGCCTGGCCATCGGCCGCGGCACGGACGTCGCGATCGGCGCCGCCGACATCATCCTCGTCCGCGACAGCCTGGATTCGGTGCCGCAGGCCCTGGACCTGGCCAAGGCGACCATGCGCACCATCCAGTTGAACCTGGTGTGGGCCTTCGGCTACAACATCGCCGCCATCCCGGTGGCCGCCGCCGGGCTGCTGAACCCGCTGATCGCCGGCGCGGCGATGGCCTTCTCGTCGTTCTTCGTGGTGTCGAACAGCCTGCGCCTGCGCAACTTCAAGTGATTTGTGCACGATTTTCCGCGCGTGACGCGGAAAATCGTGCACAAATCACTGGTTGACGTCGGGGTTACTGCTGACCGCGCTGGCGCGCCAGCTCGCGCAGCATCGCGTTGTAGGCATCCAGGTCGTCGTCGGCATAGTCCGCGTCGGCGTGCCGGTCGGCGCGGGAGGCGGCGCGGCGATCCTGCCGCGCCCACTGTGCCACCAGGGCGATGACCACCAGGATCACGGGCAGTTCGCTCGAACCCCACGCGATGGCGCCGCCGAGGTGCTGGTCGGCGCCGATGCTCGAGAGCCACGGCAGGCCGACGAACTTGTAGAACGGTCCGCCGATGGTGTCGGTCATGGTCATGGTCGCGATGCCGAAGAACGCGTGAAAAGGCATCACCGCGAACAACAATCCGAGCCGGCCGAGGAACGGCAGGCGCTTGGGGCCCGGGTCGATGCCGATGATGCCCCAGTAGAAGAGGTAGCCGACCAGCAGGAAGTGCACGCTCATCAACTCGTGGCCCCAGTGGTAGCGGACGAGCGTGTTGAAGATCGGGGTGAAGTACACCGCGTACAGCGACGCGACGAACAGCACGAACGCCACGATCGGATTCGACAGAGCGGCGGTGACTTTCGAGTGCACGAGCCACAGGATCCATTCGCGGGGTCCGGGCGGGGCGCCCTCGCCGGCCGGGGGCAGGGCGCGTAGCGCCAGGGTCACCGGGCCGCCCAGCACCAGGAGCACCGGGACGAACATGTTGAGCGTCATGTGCTCGCCCATGTGGACGCTGAACATCGCCGAGCCGTAGGCCCGCACACCCGAGCTACTGGTGAAAAGCAGTGCCGCGCAGCCGATCAGCCACGCGAGCAACCGGCCCACCGGCCACTCGTCGCCGCGGCGCCGCAGCTTCAGGTAGGCGTAGAGATAGGCGCCGGCAAGCACCAGCGCACCGATGCCGATGAACGTGTCGAACCGCCAGACCGTCAGCAGCCGAACCACATTCGGCGGGTCGGGCAGCTCGTAGCCGAGGAAGACGTCCCAGGTCGTGTACTTGTGGTGCAGCAGGCGCGGCGCGGTTTGCACCGCCATCGCGGACACCGCGGCGAGCGCCGTGAGCGCGGGCAGGCAGGTCGCCAGCCGGGACGGCTTGGCGCGGCGCAGCGCCGCGGCATCGGTGATCCACGACGCCGCCAGCGCGATCGCCGCGACGATGGCCCACCGTCCGTAATCGCTGCCCGTCAGTCCGGGCGGGCCGAGTTGTTCGGCCAGCAGCAGCACGCCGTAGATCAGGGCCGCGGTGCCGCAGGCCACCTGGATGATCAGCACGCGCCGGTAGAGGTCGGCGGCCGGCGGGCTGATGACGGCCGCGATCTTGGTACCGGCCAGCACGGCCAGCGCCACCGCGAACACGATGACCGCGCTGGTCGTGTAGTCGTGGTCCGGCCCTTCGCTGGCATTGCCGGTCACCGGCAGCGCCAGGACGCCGATCACGCTCGGGAGCAACAGCACGACCATGGCGATCCACCGCACGCTGAACCGCAGCGTCAGCGCCACGAGGGCGGCGCACAGGGTGGCGGCGATCCAGCCACGGGCCATCTCGGACGCGCCGATGGCCTCACCCAGCCGGCCGCTCTCGACCAGCCGCAGGGCCGGCGCGCCGGCGTCGGTCGCTGCCTGCACCACCACCATGAACGCCGCGGCGACCAGCCAGACCAGCGAAACCCGTTCCAGCACAAGGTGGATGCGGTAAGTGGGCGGGTCGATGACGCCCTTGGAGTCGGGCCGGGCGGTGGTCACGATGTACAGCAGGCCGCCGAGGCAGATCGCGGCGGCGAGGACGGCCGTGAAGTAGCCGACCGGTTCGGCCACAGCGGTGAACGTGCCGGGGTAGCTGTCGCCGGTCGCGACGAAGCGCTGGTCGCTCGAGATGAGTGCGTAGGTGACCAAGGCGGCGACCGCGGCCAGATAACCCAACAGCGGCAGCGTGATCCTGCCCGCCCGGTCCGAGCCCATCGAAATACCGGCCTTCCACCTGAAGAACTGATCACGCCCAGTCTACGACCAGGTGTCGTAGAAATTTTCCGGGCGCAGGAACTCCTGGCGCCGCGGGCCGACCAATACAAGTTGTGAGTCACACCCAACTGCCCGAATCGGACGTTGCCGTCGCGTCCGATCCGTCGGCGTGGAAGCGCTTCCGCCCGGCATTGCTGCGGCTGCACTTCTACGCCGGCCTGTTCGTCGCGCCGTTCATCCTGATCGCCGCCGTCACCGGGCTGCTGTACGCGGTGATACCGCAGATCGACAGTGCCGTGTACCGGCACGAGCTCACCGTCGACCACGTCGGCGACCGGCAGCTGCCGCTGACCGCCCAGCTGTCGGCCGTCCGTGCCGCGCACCCGGAGGGCACCGTCACCAGCATCCGGCCGCCGGCCGCGCCGGACGAGACGACGCAGGTGACGCTCGCGGTCGACGACGTCCCCGCCGACTACGCGCGCACGGTGTTCGTCGACCCGTATACGGGCGCGGTCCGCGGCGCCCTGACCACCTACGGCCAGTGGCTGCCGGTGCGGGCCTGGTTCGACGAACTGCACCGCAACCTGCACCTCGGGGCCTTCGGCCGGAACTACAGCGAGCTGGCGGCCAGTTGGTCGTGGGTGATCGCCGGTGTGGGTCTGCTGCTGTGGATCGGGCACAACCGGGGACAGCCGCGGCGGCTCGTCGTCCCGGATGTGCGGGCGACCGGGCGACGTCGGCTGCTGTCGTGGCACGGCACCCTCGGGGTCTGGATTCTCGCGGCGGTCGCGCTGCTGGCGGTGTCGGGCATGACGTGGTCGCGGTTCGCGGGGGAGAACGTGGCCCAGTTGCGGACGCAGCTGAGCTGGACCAGCCCGTCCGTCGACACCGCACTGCCGGGGCAGGCCGCCGGCGCGACGCTCGATGAGGCCACCGCGCTGCGCGGCGCCGACGCGGCGCTGCAGGTCGCCCACGATGCCCACCTGCGGACACCGATGTGGATGTATCCGCCGACGACGGCCGGCCAGGGCTGGCAGGTCGCCGAACGCAAGCGTGACTGGCCGACGCAGTACGACGCGATCGTCGTCGACCCCACCACGAACGCCGTGACGGCGCGCCTCGACTTCGCCGAGTGGCCGCTGATGGCCAAGATGACCGACTGGGTCATCGACCTGCACATGGGCGTGCTGTTCGGCTTGGTCAATCAGCTGGCGCTGATCGCGGTCGCTCTCGCCATGATCGTCGGGATCGTGCTGGGATACCGGATGTGGTGGCGACGGCGGCCGACCCGCGGCGCCGGTTTCACCCTGCCGACCGGGCAACGGCGCGGTGCGCTGTCGGCGCTGCGGCCCTACGAGGCGGCGCTGCTGGTGCTGGTTCTCGCCGGTGTCGGGTGCTTCGCCCCGTTGTTCGGCCTCACGCTGGCCCTGTTCGTCATGGTCGACGTGGCACTGGGCTGGCGCCGCCGGCGGCAGGCGACGCGGTGATCGCGGACATCTGGCTCCGGTTGCTCGTCACCGGGCTGTTCCTGTTCAGCGCGGCCCAGTGCGTCTACGCCCTCGTCACGGCCCGCGAGAACCGGACGTGGGCCGACCAGACCAGCCGCGCGCTGCACCTGGTGATGGCCGTGGCGATGCTCGTCATGGCGTGGCCGGCCGGGATGGGCGTGCCCAACCGGCCGCCGCTGGTGTTCTTCCTGCTGGCGGCCGGCTGGTTCGCGGTCCTCTTGGTGGTGCGCTCCGGCCATCGGGTGGCCGACGGCTATCACGCGGTGATGATGCTGGCGATGGCGTGGATGTACGCCGTGATGGACGGGCGGGTGCTGCCCGGTCAGTGCGCCGGGACCGCGGCCGAGGCGTCGCAGTCGGCGTCGTCGATGCCGTCCATGCCGGGCATGGACATGTCCGGGACGCCGGCGCATGCGGGCCCGATGGGCGGCTGCGGGCACCCGTCGGCGTGGGTCGACGCCGTGAACTGGGTGGTCACCGCGTTGTTCGGGGCCGCTGCGTTGTGGTGGGCCATCCGCTACTTCACGGTGCGGCAGGAGCCCCCCGACGCCCCGGCCCGCCTGTGGTTCGCCGTGGCGTGCCAGGTCATGGCGGCGGCCGGCATGGCGATCATGTTCGCCGTGATGATCTAGGCCGCATTGCCGTCGGTGGGCCACAGGTGGCCCCGGCGGCGGCCGCGGGAGGCGTTGTCCGGCAGCGTGATGTCGTCGAGCGTGGGTGCCGCGTCGCGGTCCGGCCGCGGCGGCTCGCCGGCATGGCGGCGCCACACCAGCACCGTCAGCACCACCCCGGCCAGCGCCGGCAGATGGCTCAGCATGCGGACCGCACCGACTGCTCCGGTCAGTCCGTCGACGACGACGTAGCCGGTGAGCACGAGGGTGAACACGCCGCCGACGATCGCCAGGCCCATCGCCGCGGTCGGGCGGGCGGCGGCGACCAACATGCCGACGCCGAGTGCGACGGACCACGCCGTCGACTCGTTGACCACATGTCCGCCCGCGGCATGCCCGACGTGCACGCCGATGCTGACGCCCGCCGCCTGCAGCACGGCCAGGACGATCTGGATGGCGCCCACCACCGCGAGGCCGATGCGCAGCCAGTCGAGGCCGGGGCGGGTTTCGGGGAGCGCGGTCTGCGAGACCGTGTCGGCCACGGCGGTGATCCGGGTGCGGTCGGCGGCGATCAGCCCGCGCAGCAGCTGCATCTGGCTGTCCAGCTCGTCCTGCCACTGCCGGCACTCGGGGCAGGACGCCAGGTGCTCGTCGACGCGGCGCGCGGGGACGGGTTCGTGCTCGCCGTCCATCCGCGCGGACAGCGCCTCCCGGGCAATCTCGCACTCCACATCGTCAATAGTCGCGCACCGGGCCCGGTTTTCTCCCGGCAGTCCCGAATCCGTAGATCGGTGCCGTTTTGGTGGGTAAATAGTCGCTGGTCGGCGCCGGTACCATAGACACGTGAACTGGACCGTCGACGTACCCATCGACCAGCTGCCCGAGCTGCCCCCGCTGCCCGAGGACCTGCGCACGCGCCTTGCCGACGCGCTGTCCCGTCCGGCCGCGCAGCAGCCCAGCTGGCCTGCGGACCAGGCTGCTGCGATGCGCAAGGTGCTCGAGAGCGTGCCGCCCATCACCGTGCCGTCCGAGATCGAGAAGCTCAAGCTGCAGCTGGCCGACGTGGCGCAGGGCAAGGCGTTCCTGCTGCAGGGCGGTGACTGCGCCGAGACGTTCGTCGACAACACCGAGCCGCACATCCGGGCCAACATCCGGACCCTGCTGCAGATGGCCGTCGTGCTGACGTACGGCGCCAGCATGCCGGTGGTCAAGGTGGCCCGCATCGCGGGGCAGTACGCCAAGCCGCGTTCGTCGGACACCGACTCGCTGGGCCTGACGTCCTACCGCGGCGACATGGTCAACGGTTTCGACCCGGATCCCGCGGTGCGCGTGCACGACGCGTCGCGCCTGGTGCGGGCCTACGCCAACGCGAGCGCCGCGATGAACCTGGTGCGGGCGCTGACCTCGTCGGGCCTGGCGTCGCTGCAGCAGGTGCACGAGTGGAACCGTGAGTTCGTGCGGACCTCGCCGGCGGGTGCCCGGTACGAGGCGCTGGCGGCCGAGATCGACCGCGGCCTGAACTTCATGACGGCCTGCGGCGTCAACGACCGCAACCTGCAGACCGCCGAGATCTACGCCAGCCACGAGGCCCTGGTGCTCGACTACGAGCGCGCGATGCTGCGGCTGTCCACCGAGTTCGACGAGCCGCGCCTGTACGACCTGTCGGCGCACTACGTCTGGATCGGCGAGCGCACCCGTCAGCTCGACCACGCGCACATCGCGTTCGTCGAGACCATCGCCAACCCGATTGGCATCAAGATCGGCCCGACGACGACGCCCGAGATGGCGGTCGAGTACGTGGAACGCCTTGACCCGCACAACATTCCGGGCCGGCTCACGCTGGTCAGTCGAATGGGCAACGGCAAGGTGCGCGACGTGCTGCCGGGCATCATCCAGAAGGTGGAGGCCTCCGGCCACCAGGTCATCTGGCAGTGCGACCCCATGCACGGCAACACCCACGAGAGCTCGACGGGCTACAAGACCCGCCACTTCGACCGCATCGTCGACGAGGTGCAGGGCTTCTTCGAGGTGCACCGCGCGCTGGGCACCCACCCGGGCGGCATCCACGTCGAGATCACCGGCGAGAACGTCACCGAATGCCTTGGTGGCGCGCAGGATATCTCCGACGACGACCTGGCCGGCCGCTACGAGACGGCCTGCGACCCGCGCCTGAACACCCAGCAGAGCCTGGAGTTGGCGTTCCTCGTCGCGGAGATGCTGCGCGACTAGCTGCACCCCGCCGAATGGCCACCCGGCGCATGGTTTTCACCCGAAACCCGTGCGGCAGGTGGCCATTCGGCGTTTCTAGAACAGCCCGTCGATGTTGGTGCCGAGGGTCCACGCGCCGGCGGCGACCAACGCGGTCAGCGTCAGCACCGCGATGAGCCAGAACAGCACGGCGCGCCGCGACCGCTGCCGCGCCCAGGCGAAGTCGTCGAGGTCGATCCCGGCGAATTGTTTTGTCACCACCGGTGATTCGAGCAGTGCGGGGTCCATCGCGGGGTCCATCGTGAACTGCAGGGTGTGCTGCGGTGCCGGCTTCGGGGCTGCCGCCCGGCCCGTCGCGACCGTGGTGCGCTCGGCCCGGCCGCGCTGTGCGGCCGCCGCGGTGTGTTGCGCCGAGTTCGTCGGTGCCGGCACCCGGAATTCGGGCAGACCGAGGTCGGTGACGATCGCGGCGAGTTCGGCCGCCATGTCGCCGGCATCCAGGTAGCGGTCGTCGGCCAGGCGGGCCGTCGCGCAGGCCACCAGGTCGTCGAATTGCTTTGGCACACCGGCGATTGCCGAACTCGGCGGCGGCACGTCCTGGTCCAGCCGCTGATAGGCGACGCTGAGCGGATTGTCGCCGGTGAACGGCGTGGTGCCGGTCAGCAGCTCGTAGGCCAGGATGCCGACGGAGTAGACGTCGCTGCGCGGATCGGCGTCGCCGGTGCTGACCTGTTCGGGGGAGAGGTACGCCGCGGTGCCGAGGATGACGCTCGTCGACGTGATCTTGGCCTCAGCGACGGCACGCACGAGCCCGAAGTCGGCGATCTTGACCTCACCGCTGTCGGAGATCAGGACGTTCTCTGGCTTGATGTCGCGGTGCACCAGGCCGGCCTCGTGAGCCACTGCCAGGCCGTCGAGCATCGGAGCCAGCACGGCCGCCACGGCGTGCGGCGGCATCGGGCCACGCTCGCGCAGCAACTCGCGCAGCGTTCCGCCCTCGACGAGTTCCATGACCAGGAACGGGTGCCGGCCGTCGAATCCCTGGTCGTAAACCGCCACCAGCCCAGGGCTTTTCAGGCCGGCGGCGGCGCGGGCCTCGCGCTGGAAGCGCGTCAGGAACTGCTGATCGCCGGAGTACCGCGAATCCATGACCTTGAGTGCCACCAGGCGGTCGAGCCGGGTGTCCAGGCCGCGGTACACCGTGGACATGCCGCCACTGGCGATCGGTGCATCCACGCGGTATCGCCCGTCCAGCACCGCACCGATAAGTGGGTCCGGTTGTCGGGATGGCTGCACCTGGCAATCGTACGGCTCTAGAATCTCCTGGGTGAGCAGCATTCCGGCCGCCGAGGACGTTATCGATCCCGATGAAGCGGTCTACGACCTTCCCACAGTGGCATCGATGCTGGGTATCCCGGTGACCAAGGTGCACCAGCAGCTGCGGGACGGACACCTCCTCGGAGTGCGCCGGAACGGTGCCATCGTGGTGCCCAAGATCTTCTTCGACGCCAAAGGGCACGTGGTCAAGCAGCTGCCGGGCCTGCTCGTCGTGCTGCGCGACGGTGGCTACCACGAAACCGACATCGTGCGGTGGCTGTTCACCGCCGACGAGTCGCTGACGCTGACGCGCGACGGCACCACCGAGCGCGTCGTCAACGCGCGTCCGGTCGACGCGCTGCATTCGCACCAGGCCAGGGAAGTGCTGCGGCGCGCCCAGGCTATGGCGTACTAGCCGGCTCGGCAGCCGTCGTCTTCGGCTCCGGCGCGTGGGCCAGTGAGTACCACGCGGCCACAGCGCATCCCGTCGCCAGGATGACGTGCAGCCACGAGTACATGCCGTGCGATCCGTCGGGTTTGAAGATCACCATGATCCAGGTCGAGAACCCGGCGATCGCGGCGACGGCCGAGCGGCTCTGCGCCAGCGCCGAGACGATCGCCAGCGGCCAGGTGTAGTACCAGGGCAGCGCGGCGGGCACGAACAGCACCACGACGGCCATCACCAGCGCGATGCCGATCAGCGCTTCCCGGTCGGTGTGCCGGAATCGCCACCACAGCAAGGGCAGTGAGATCGCGATGATCGCGATACCGATGATGCGGGTGACGTCCAGCACCGCGTAGAAGCTGACGGTGGTGAACAGTCCGCCGATGGCGTGGATCAGGTTGGCCACGGCCGTCGGGATGGTCAGCCAGTTGACGATCTTGACCGAACCGGCCAGTGCCGTAAGCCAGCCGAGCCCGACGCCGGCCGCCACCGTCACCACGGCGAACACGACGGTGAAGATCGCGCCCGACGCCGCGGTGGCCGCCAGCCACGCGCGGACCTGGCCCCACGGGTGCCGTTCGCGCAACTGGCGCATCCAGACCCACACCATGAACGGAAGTGCCAGTCCCGCGGTCGCTTTCACCGCCACCGCGAGGGCGATCACGCTGACGCCGGCGATCGGATGCCGTTCGAAGGTCAGCGCGATGGCGGCCATCATCAGGCCGACCATCAGCATCTCGTTGTGGACGCCACCCATGAGATGGATGATCACCAGCGGGTTGAGGACGCAAATCCACAGGGCGGCAGCGCTGTTGGCGCCGACGTGGCGGGCCACTCGGGGCGCCGCCCAGATCAGCATGACCAGGCCGGGCAGCATGCACAGCCGCAGCAGCATGGTGCCCTCGACGACGTGGTCGCCGACGATCATGGTGACGAACTTGGCCACCAGGATGAAGGCCGGTCCATAGGGCGCGGTGGTGGTGGTCCAGATGGGACTCACGTTGTCCAGCAACGAGTTCGGGTTGTCGACCGGGCCGACGAGGTAGGGATCGAGGCCGTCGCGCAGCAGCGCGCCCTGCGCCAGGTAGGAGTAGGTGTCACGGCTGAACACCGGCACGCTCAGCAGCAGCGGCGCCAGCCAGAAGCCGGTCGTCGCGATCATGGTGTAGTCGGTGGCGGTGCGGTCCACGACGCGCCGGCCCAGCGCCAGCCAGGCGATCAGCATCAGGGCCACGCCGGTCCACAGCAGGATCGACGACAGCACCAGCCCGTGGCCGAACCGGAACCACGACAGGTGCATCGATTCCAGCAGGGGATCGTGCTGCCGGGTGCTGCCGGCGCCCAGGCCGCCCAGGGCGATCAGGATGGCGCCGGCGAAGCCGAGCAGCGCGGGGCGGCCCTCGTCGGATCGCCCGAACACGGTGAGCCGGGCCAGCGCCCCTGGAGCAGTGGTCGAGGTCGACATCGTGGCCTACGCGGACCGGTTGGACGCCCGCCGGGCGAGCTCGGTGAGGCCGGCCTTGGCGCCCTCGTCGATGGGGGCGGCGGCGAGGGCGTCCAGTCCACGTTGGGTGAGCAGCGTGATGCGCTGCTCGACGGCGCTCAGTGCACCCACGGCCTCGATCACGCCGCAGAGTTCGCCGACCTGGCCGTCCGTCAGATCGGTGCCGATCAAGTCCCGCAGCAGGGCCGCCGCGGCCGGGTCGGAGGTCTCGGCCAGTTCCACGGCCTCGGCCAGCAGCACGGTGCGCTTGCCCGAGCGCAGGTCGTCACCCGACGGCTTGCCCGTGACGGCCGGGTCGCCGAACACCCCGAGCACGTCGTCACGCAGCTGGAACGCGATGCCCAGGTCGGTGCCGACCGCGTGGAAGATTTTCTGCACGTCGGGCCGGTCGGCGGCGGCCGCGGCGCCCAGCTGCAACGGCCGGGTGACGGTGTAGGACGCGGTCTTGTAGAGGTTCACGTTCATGGCCGAGGCCACGGTGTCGGCGCCACTGGATTCGGCGACGATGTCGAGGTACTGCCCGCCGAGGACCTCGGTGCGGATGTGCGCCCACACCTCGTTGACGCGGCGGCGTGCGTCGGCCGACAGGTCGGCGTTCGCGATGATGTCGTCGGCCCAGGACAGGGCCAGGTCGCCGAGCAGGATCGCCGCGGACAGCCCGAACTGCTCGGACGACCCGCGCCAGCCCTGCTGGCGGTGCCGGTCGGCGAACAGCCGGTGCACTGTCGGCAGGCCGCGCCGCGTGGCCGAACAGTCGATGACGTCGTCGTGGACCAGGGCACACGCCTGCAGCAGTTCCAGCGCGGAGAACAGGCGCAGCACCGCCGGGTCGGCCGGGTGGCCGGGATCGGGGGCGACGGCGCGCCAGCCCCAGTACGCGAAGGCCGGACGGACGCGCTTGCCGCCACGTAGGACGAACTCTTCGAGTGCCCCCGTCACATCGGCGTAGGCGTCGCCGATGTAGGCGCTGTCCCGCCGGCGCTCGGCGAGATAGTCGCGCAGTTGATCTGTGATGGCATTCGCCAGCTCGCCAGCCGACGGACCTGCGGCATCGACGCTCAGCGCGCGTCCCCTCTCCTGACCCCGAAATCGTGCATTCAGATTAGAGGGTGCCGGGCCGGCGGTCGGACACTGCGGCGAAGTCGCTCATCTGACACTGCGGCGAAGTCACTCATCGGACACGGCGGCGAACTTGGGTGAGCGGTCGCGGCTCCAGTAGGCGAGACCGCCGATGACGCCGGCGACCGCGAAGGCCAGGATGGCCATCCAGATGGCGGCCGTGGTGAACGAGCGCGCGCTCGGGTCGGTGTAGCGGGCCTGGGCCTTCATGGTGGTCACGACGCCGGGCTTGAGCTTCCACTGCACGATGTCGCTGGCCACCCGCTCGCCGTTGGTCGAGGTGACATCGCCCGGAAACGCCACCGACAGCGTGACGTCGGACTCCGGGTCGCTCAGCGTCGTCAGGTCGACGCGGCCTTCGAGGATCACCAGGTCACCGGCGCGGCGCAGGGAGATGTCGGCACCCGCCGAGTCGCGGCTCAGGTTGGCCAGCTGCGGCACCTCGGAGAAGTTCAGGTCCGAGAACACCGCCTCGGAGCCGACGTAGTCGTCCTTGCGGTAGTCCGAGACCACGACCTTCTGGGCGAACGGCAGGTTGTTGGTCAGCTGCGGACCCTTGTCGTCCGCGTTCTTGGCCTTCGCGGCGGCCACGATCTGACCGGAGACCCGGTCGTCGGGCGAGATGGTGAGCGAGGTGTGGACGCGCACGCAGCCGACCGCCAGGGGGAGCAGCATCAGAAACAGCAGCAAGGCACGCAGGTGGCGGCGGCGGTTCACGCCGTTATCGTGCCAGATCGCGTCAGGGACAGCGGCACACCGGATGGATCACAGTGGCAGGGCGCGGCCGAGAATGGCGAACGGCCGGGGATCGCCCGGGAAGAAGTAGCTGCGCATGACGTCGTGGAAATCGAGCCGGCGGTACAGCTTCCAGGCCCGGTTGTCCTCGCCGTGGATCTCCGGGGTGGACAGCAGGACGTGGGATTCCGTGGCGCCGGCGAGCAGCCGGCGGGTGAGCGCCTCGCCGAGTCCCTGCCCCTGGGCCCGCGGGTGGATGTGCAGTTCGGTGAGCTCGAAATACCCGTTCATCAATTGGTCGATGCGTTCGCTGGGGGTGCCGACGTGGCGCAGGCCTGTCGCGACCTGTTGGTACCACCACTGATCGGGCGCGCCGCGGTACCCGTAGGCGACCCCGAGCATGGGGGCGGATCGCAGTGCCGCCTCCGGCGCCTCGTCGGCTGTGGGGACGTCGAACGCCGCGACGCCCGTCCAGCCTTCGCGGCGGGTGTGCTCCAGCCACATGGCGGCCCGCTGGCGTTCGGTGCCCCGTGGGTAGCGCATCGCGTCGACGTAGACGGACAGTGCGTCGTCGAGGCGGTACTGCATGTCAGCCGGCGACAGATCGGTCAGGAGCGTCGCCACGGTGTGAGCCTTTCGGTGCGGCAGGGAAGTCGGGTGTCGGGTTGCTGAACAGGCGCTGTCGCCCGGCCGACGTCCCAGTCTTACAATTCGGGAGTCTGAAGTATGTGGTACGTGTCTGTGTGACCTCGTATCATGACTGTTAGGTATCCGTGACCACGGGTGCAGACGTCAGGAGCCGCTGCCGGCAGCGGTGTGAGTTGGGAGGCGCGGATGCCACTCTCCGATCATGAGCAGCGCATGCTCGACCAGATCGAGAGTGCGCTGTACGCCGAGGACCCGAAGTTCGCTTCGAGCGTCCGGGGCGGCACGCTGCACGCGCCGTCGGCGCGGCGGCGAGTGCAGGGCGCAGGGCTGTTCGTCCTGGGTCTGGCGTTGCTGGTGCTGGGTGTGGCCTTTCGGATTCTGTGGATCAACCAGCTGCCGATCCTGAGCGTCATCGGTTTCGTGGTGATGTTTGCCGGTGCCGTGTTCGCGGTGACCGGGCCCCGGGTGTTGTCCAAGGAGAAGTCGTCCCCGGCGGGTGGCAAGTCCAAGCGGGCCCGTGCGGGCAACTCGTTCACCAACCGTATGGAAGACCGGTTCCGTCGCAGGTTCGACGACTAGACGCGGACGCGTGACGCAGGGGTAGCCGATTCGGCTGCCCCTGTTTTGTTTTTCGCTCGGCCTGGTTTGTTTTCGGCGCGCTCTTGCCTGTTCCGGGTGGTGTGACACCCGACACGCCGGATCCGTAGCGAAATTTGCCGGCGGCGATGTGCGCCGCGATTTTTCAGGGGCTGTGCTCCGCGGCTCCCCACAATGCCCCACCAATCTCCCACATGGGCTGCCAACTGGGATTTTGGCGGTCAGCCTGGCCGTTTGAGGCCGTTCTCCGCTCCCGTTCTCTCGTGATTGCTGCGTCAGGTGGGGCAGATAAGGCGATTTTTAGACTTGAGATGGAGAGAAGTGGGGGATTGTGGGGTAATGTGGCGGACATCGGAGAAACCGGACTCCGGAGTGGTGGGAGGTGCCTGATGTTCCTGGGTACCTACACGCCGAAGCTCGACGACAAGGGGCGACTGACGTTGCCCGCCAAGTTCCGCGATGCACTGGCAGGAGGGTTGATGGTCGCCAAAAGTCCAGATCACAGCCTCGCCGTGTACCCCAGGGCCGAGTTCGAAGCCGAGATCGCCCGCCGCGTGGCGAGCACTCCCCGGAACGACCCCGCCGCTCGTGCCGACCTGCGCGTTTTCGCCGCAGGCGCCGACGAGCAGCACCCCGACGCTCAGGGCCGCATCACCCTGTCGGCCGACCACCGTCGCTACGCGAGCCTGACCAAGGAATGCGTCGTGATCGGTGCGGTCGACTACCTGGAAATCTGGGACGCCGCGGCCTGGCAGACCTACCAAGAAACTCACGAAGAGAACTTCTCCGCGGCAAGCGATGAAGCGCTCGGCAGCACCCTTTGACCTGCAGGCCCGTGCAGCGTGGCCTCTGCCCGAACCGGCCCTGGCGTACTTCCCCAACGTCAGGTTCGCGAACTCGGACAGAGACCTCGCTGCAGGGGCCGCACAAATCCACCAGCTGAAGCCTTTTGGGGGTGTTGCGTTGACCGATCGTCGGCCGCACATTCCGGTGCTGCTGGACCGCTGCGTCGAGCTGCTGGCCCCGGCCCTCACCCGGGTCAGCGCCGATGGTGCCGGCGCCGTCATGATCGACGCGACGCTCGGCGCCGGTGGCCACTCCGAAGCCTTCCTCACGCGGTTCCCCGCTGTGACGCTCATCGGCCTGGACCGCGACCAGACCGCGCTGCGGCTCGCGGGGGAGCGCCTGGCGCCGTTCGGTGACCGCGTGCACCTGGTCCACACTCCGTACGACGGCATCGACGAGGCGCTGACCCAATCCGGTTACCGGCCAGGCGAATTGGACGCCATCCTGTTCGACCTCGGGGTGTCCTCGATGCAGCTCGACCAGGCCGAGCGTGGTTTCGCGTACGCGCAGGACGCGCCGCTGGACATGCGCATGGACCAGACCTCGGGCCTGACGGCGGCCGACATCCTGAACACCTACGACGCCAAGGCACTGACCCGCGTGCTGCGCGAGTACGGCGAGGAGAAGTTCGCCTCGCGCATCGCCGGCGCGATCGTCCGGGAGCGCGCCCGCCGCCCGTTCACCACGACGACCGAGCTGGTCGAGCTGCTCTACGCGGTGATCCCGGCCCCGGCCCGTCGCACGGGCGGGCATCCGGCCAAGCGGACGTTCCAGGCGCTGCGCACCGAGGTCAACGGTGAGCTGGACTGCCTGCGGGCGGCGATTCCCGCCGCGCTGGACGCGCTGCGTCCCGGCGGCCGGATCGCGGTCGAGGCGTATCAGTCGCTGGAAGACCGAATCGTCAAGGGGTACTTCACCGATGCCATCGCATCGCGTACCCCGGAGGGCCTGCCCATGGAGCTGCCCGGCTACGAGCCGCTCTTCACCGCGTTGACCCGGGGCGCCGAGCGGGCCGACGAACACGAACTCGAATTGAACCCGCGCAGCGCGTCCGTCCGCCTGCGCGCACTGGAAAAAGTTGTCACAAGGGGAGGTCTGTGATGGCAAAGCGGCCAGCACCGGTACGCGGCGGCAATGCTCGACGGGACTCCGACCCCGATCCGCGCCGCCGCACGACGCGCCGCGGCGGCGACCCGGCATCGCGTCGCGAGGGTGGCAAGGGGGAAGTCAAGCGCGACAACAAGACTGACGCGCGCGTCAAGCGCGGCAAGCGCGACGTCCGGCCGCAGCGGTCCAAGCCCACCGGCGCCGGCCCGCAGACCACACCGTTCGCCCGGCCGACGGCGGCGCCGTCGCGACCCAAGAGCGCCTCACAGGCCAAGGCCCGCGCCAAGGCACGGAAAGCCAAGGCGCCCAAGGTTGTTCGCACCCCGCTGCGGGAGCGGCTGCTCATCCGCATCGCCGAGATGGACCTCAACCCGCGGCATCTGATCGCGCGGGTGCCGTTCGTCGTGCTGATCATCGGGGCACTGGGCATGGGCCTGGGCGTCACGCTGTGGCTGTCGACGTCCGCGGCCGAACGGTCGTACGAGCTGGGCCGCGCCAAGGAGATCAATCAGGCTCTGCAGCAACAGAAAGAGGCGCTCGAGCGGGATGTGCTGGTCGCGCAGGCGGCGCCGGCCCTGGCCGATGCGGCGCGCAACCTCGGCATGATCCCGTCGCGCGACACCGCGCACCTGGTGCAGGACCCCACCGGCAACTGGCTGCTGGTCGGCAGCCCGAAGCCGGCGCAGGGAGTGCCGCCACCTCCGCTGAACACGCCACTGCCCGAAGCGGCCCCGCCCGCCCCGGCTGCGGCCCCGCGCCCGGCCCCGGCTGCCGCGCCCGCCCCGCAGCCGGCGCCTGCTGCCGCGCCCGCCCCCGCTCCGGCGGGTGTCCCAGCTGTTCCGGCTCCCGCAGCTGTTCCGGTCCCGGGTGCCGCTCCGGCCCCCGCCGGCGTTCCGGCCCCGGCCGCCGCTCCGGCGCCCGTCGTGGTCGACCCGCGCGAGCAGGTCGTGCACGCACCGGCGCCCGCGGCTCCGGTACTCGCGGCGCCCGCCCTCGCGGCGCCCGTGCCCGCGGCTCCGGCGCTCCCGGTGCCTGGGCAGGGCACGCTGCCCGGCCCGGCGTTGCAGCCTGAGGCCGCGCTGCCGGCGCCCGTCGCACAAGCCCCGGTCGCACAAGCCCCGGTCGCACAAGCCCCGGCACAGGCCCCGGCTCCCGCTCCGGTCCCGGCCCCGGCGCCGGCGCAGCCCACCCCCGGTCTGCCCGCATGAGCGGCACGCGACCGCGCAAGACCGCTGCCGCGCGGACGGGCGCGCCCCGCAAGCGGCCGGCCGCCAAACCGCGTCCCGCGCAACCGCATTCGGCGCACGACCGGCGGACCCGTGAGGCCGTCGTGCCCGAGGGGCGGACCGGCTCGTTCGGGTTCCGGCACAAGGCCGGCAACATCGTTATCGCGGTGGTGCTGCTGGCCGCGGCCGTCCAGTTGTTCTTCCTGCAGGGCCCGCGGGCGGCCGGTCTGCGCGCCGAGGCCGCCAGCCAGCTCAAGGTCACCGACGTGCAGAAGGCGGTGCGCGGCAGCATCATCGACCGCAACAACGCCAAGCTGGCGTTCACCATCGAGGCCCGCGCGCTGACCTTCCAGCCGAACCGGATCCGTCAGCAGCTGACCGAGGCCAAGGCCAAGACCCCGGCGGCGCCGGACCCCGACAAGCGGCTCAACGAGATCGCCGTCGGCGTGGCCGGCCTGCTGAACAACAAGCCCGATGCCGCGACCCTGGCCAAGAAGATCACCGGCCGCGACTCGTTCGTCTACCTGGCGCGGGCCGTCGACCCGGCGATCTCCGACGCCATCACCAAGAAGTACCCAGAGGTCGGCGCGGAGCGGCAGGACATCCGGCAGTACCCCGGTGGCTCGCTGGCCGCGAACGTCGTCGGCGACATCGGCTGGGACGGCCACGGCCTGCTCGGCCTCGAAGATTCCTTCGACGCAAAGCTTTCCGGCACCGACGGCTCGGTCACCTACGACCGCGGCTCGGACGGCGTGGTGATCCCCGGCAGCTACCGGGACCGGCACGACGCGATCAACGGCGCCACCATCCAGCTCACGCTCGACAACGACATCCAGTACTACGTCCAGCAGCAGGTGCAGCAGGCCAAGGACATGTCCGGCGCGCACGACGTGTCCGCGGTGGTTTTGGATTCGAAGACCGGCGAGATCCTCGCCATGACCAACGACAACACCTTCGATCCGGCCCAGGAGCTGAGCCGGCAGGACGACAAGCAGATGGGAAACCTGCCTGCGACGTCGCCGTTCGAGCCGGGCTCGGTGAACAAGATCGTCACCGCGGCGTCGGTCATCGAGTTCGGGCTGTCGAATCCCGATGAGGTGCTTCAGGTTCCGGGCAGCTACAACATGGGTGGTGTCACCATCCGCGACGCCTGGGGCCACGGCACCGACCCGTACACCACCACCGGCATCTTCGGGAAGTCCTCGAACATCGGCACCCTGATGCTGGCCCAGCGGGTCGGCCCGGAGCGCTTCGCCGACATGCTGACGAAGTTCGGCCTCGGCCAGCGCACGGGTTCGGGCCTGCCCGGGGAGAGCGCGGGTCTGGTCCCGCCGATCGACCAGTGGTCGGGCAGCTCGTTCGCGAACCTGCCCATCGGACAGGGCCTTTCGATGACCCTGCTGCAGATGACCGGCATGTACCAGGCCATCGCCAACGACGGCCTGCGCATCCCGCCGCGCATCGTCAAGTCGATCGTCTCGGCCGACGGCACGCACCAGGACCAGGCGGCTCCCGAGGGCGTGCAGGTCGTGTCGCCGCAGACCGCGGCGACACTGCGCAACATGTTCCGCGCGACCCTCCAGCGTGACCCGCGCGGCACCCAGCAGGGCACCGGCTGGCCGGGCGCTGTCGAGGGTTACCAGATGGCCGGCAAGACCGGTACCGCCCAGCAGATCAACCCGGCGTGCGGCTGCTACTACGACGACGACCACTACTGGATCACCTTCGCCGGCATGGCGCCGTCGGACGACCCGCGTTACGTCGTCGGGATCATGGCCAACAACCCGCAGCGCAATGCCGACGGCACGCCGGGCCACTCGATGGCGCAGCTGTTCCACAACATCGCGGCCTGGCTGATGCAGCGCGAGAACGTGCCGCTGTCGCCGGACCCCGGTCCGCCGCTGGTCCTGCAGGCGACCTGACGGGCGGGGCGCCCGTCTCCGGCCCGGTACTGTGTCATGGCCATGTCTTCGCCTACCTTGCGCCCCGCTGACCCTGTCGGGGCCGCGCTGGGCTCGTTGGCCGACCACGTCGGCGCCGCGCTGCCGTCCGAGGCCCAGGCCGGTGAGCTGCGCGTCACCGGTGTCACGCTGAGCAGTCGCGACGTCGTCGCCGGTGACCTGTTCGCGGCGCTGCCGGGATCGGCCGCCCACGGCGCGCGGTTCGCCGCCGACGCCGTCGCGGCCGGCGCCGCCGCGGTGCTGACCGACCCGGAGGGGCGGGAGCTCCTGGACGTGGATGTGCCCGTCCTCGTGCACCCCGACCCGCGGGCGGTCCTAGGGGAAGTTGCCGCCGAAATTTACGGCCGGCCCTCGGAGCGGCTGCGCGTCATCGGCATCACCGGAACGTCCGGCAAGACCACGACCACCTATCTGGTGGAGGCGGGGCTGCGCGCCGCGGGACGGGTGGCCGGGCTCATCGGCACCGTCGGCATCCGGATCGACGGGCGCGACCTGCCGAGCTCCCTGACCACCCCCGAAGCGCCGGCGCTGCAGGCGCTGCTGGCCACCATGGTCGAACGCGGTGTCGACACCGTCGTGATGGAGGTGTCGAGCCACGCGCTGTCGCTGGGCCGGGTGGACGCGCTGCGCTTCGCCGCCGGCGGTTTCACAAACCTGTCGCGCGACCACCTCGATTTCCACCCCACCATGGACGCCTACCTGGACGCCAAAGCCCGGCTGTTCCAACCTGATTCGCCCAACCATGCCGAAGTGTCGGTCGTCTGCGTGGACGACGACTGGGGCCGCAAGATGGCGGCGCGGGCCGCCGATCCGGTGACCGTCAGCACCACCGGCGACGCCGACTGGACCGTCACCGACATCGAGGCGGACCGCGGCGGCCAGCAGTTCACCGCCGTCGGGCCCGACGGCGCCCGGCACGCGCTGCGGATCGGCCTGCCCGGCGGCTACAACGTCGCCAACGCGCTGCTCGCGGTGGCACTGCTCGACGCCGTCGGTGTCACGCCTGAGCAGGCGGCACCCGGACTGGCGACCGCCACCGTGCCCGGCCGCCTGCAGCCCATCGACCGCGGCCAGGACTTCCTGGCCCTCGTCGACTACGCGCACAAGCCCGGCGCCCTGGAGGCGGTGCTGCAGACGCTGCGCCCGCAGACCCAGGGCCGCCTGGCGGTGGTGTTCGGCGCCGGCGGCAACCGGGATGCCGGAAAGCGCGAACCGATGGGACGCATCGCCGCGGAACTCGCCGACCTGGTCGTGATCACCGACGACAACCCGCGTGACGAGGATCCCGACCTCATCCGGGCCACCATCGCCGCGGGCGCCGCCGACGGTTCGGCCGAGGTGGTGGTGATCGGTGACCGCCGGGCCGCCATCGACCACGCCGTCGCCTGGGCGCGCGCGGGCGACACCGTCCTGGTGGCGGGCAAGGGCCACGAGTCGGGCCAGACCCGCGCCGGCCAGACCCGGCCCTTCGATGATCGTGATGAGTTGGCCGCCTCGCTCGATGCGGCGGCCGGGAAAGCTGGGGAGTCACCCGCATGATCGACCTGACCCTGGCAGAGATCGCCGACATCGTCGGCGGCGAACTGTCCGACATCACGCCGGAGGCTGCCGCCGCCACGCGTGTGACGGGCACCGTCGAATTCGACTCGCGGGCTGTCACCGCAGGCGGGCTGTTCCTGGCGTTGCCGGGCGCCCGGACCGACGGACACGACTTCGCCGCGGGTGCGGTGGCGGCAGGTGCCGTCGCGGTGCTGGCGGCCCGGCCGGTCGGCGTGCCGGCCATCGTCGTGAAACCGGTTGCCGGACAGGTCGATTCGGCCTCGGGCGCGCTGGAGCACGACACCGACGGCTCGGGTGCCGCGGTGCTGGCGGCCCTGGGCAAGCTGGCCCGTGCCGTGGCCGACCGGCTGACCGCCGGCGGTCTGCGGATCATCGGCGTCACCGGCTCGTCGGGCAAGACGTCGACCAAGGACCTGCTGGCCGCGGTACTGGCGCCGCTGGGTGAGGTGATCGCGCCGCCCGGATCGTTCAACAACGAGCTCGGCCATCCGTGGACCGTGCTGCGCGCCACCGGCGACACCGACTTCCTGGTGCTGGAGATGTCCGCGCGGCACCCCGGCAACATCGCCGCGCTCGCCGAGATCGCGCCGCCGTCGATCGGTGTGGTGCTCAACGTCGGCACCGCGCATCTCGGCGAATTCGGTTCACGCGACGTCATCGCCGCGACGAAATCCGAACTGCCGCAGGCTGTCCCGGCATCCGGTGTCGTCATCCTCAATGCCGACGATGGTGCCGTGTCCGCCATGGCGGACGTCACCCGGGCCCGGGTCGTGCGGGTATCCCGCTCGCCGGGCGCCGACCTGTGGGCCGGTGACGTCACCCTCGACGAGTTGGCCCGCCCGCGCTTCACCCTGCACGCGGGGGAGCAGCAGGTTGACGTCGCTCTGGCCGTGCACGGCGACCACCAGGTGTCCAACGCGCTCAGCGCCGCCGCCGTCGCGCTGGAATGCGGCGCGACGCTGCCGCAGGTGGCCGACGCGCTCGCCGGCGCCGGCCCCGTCTCGAAGCACCGCATGCAGGTCACCACCCGGGCCGACGGCGTGGTCGTGGTGAACGACGCCTACAACGCCAACCCCGACTCGATGCGCGCGGGCCTCAAGGCACTGGCCTGGATGGCCAAGTCGGCGCGCGCCGAATCCGGCGCGCCGGTGCGTAGCTGGGCGGTGCTCGGCGAGATGGCCGAACTGGGTGACGACGCGATTGCCGAACATGACAGCATCGGTCGACTGGCCGTGCGTTTAGATGTGTCACGACTGGTCGTCGTCGGAACCGGGAGGACTATGGGCGCCATGCAACACGGCGCGGTGATGGAAGGTTCGTGGGGCAGCGAGGTATCGCCCGTCCCCGATGCCGAAGCCGCGCTTGATTTGCTGCGCGCCGAGCTGGAGCCCGGCGACGTCGTGCTGGTCAAGGCCTCGAACTCCGCGGGGCTCGGCGCGCTGGCCGAGGAGCTGGCACGGGAGGGGCAGGCATGATCCAGATCCTGTTCGCCGTCGGTATCGCGCTCGCGGTGTCGATCGTGCTGACGCCCGTGCTGATCCGGCTGTTCACCCGCCGCGGCTTCGGTCACGAGATCCGCGAGGACGGTCCGGCCAGCCACCAGAAGAAGCGCGGGACACCGTCGATGGGTGGCGTGGCGATCATCGCCGGCATCTGGTGCGGGTATCTCGGTACCCACCTTGTCGGCTTGCTGGTCGACGGCGAGGGGCCGTCGGCCTCGGGCCTGCTCGTGCTCGGTCTGGCCACGTCGCTGGGTGCCGTCGGCTTCATCGACGATCTGATCAAGCTCCGCCGGGCCCGCAACCTGGGTCTGAACAAGACCGCCAAGACCGTCGGCCAGCTGGTGTCGGCCGTGCTGTTCGGCGTCCTGGTGCTGCAGTTCCGCAACGGCTACGGGCTGACGCCCGCCAGCGCCGGCCTGTCCTACGTGCGCGAGATCGCGACCGTCACCCTGGGCCCGCTGCTGTTCGTGCTGTTCATCGTGATCCTGGTCAGCGCGTGGTCCAACGCCGTCAACTTCACCGACGGTCTGGACGGGCTGGCGGCCGGCGCGATGGCGATGGTCAGC
Organism: Mycobacterium sp. SMC-17; assembly: GCF_045310915.1. Lineage (NCBI taxonomy): Bacteria > Bacillati > Actinomycetota > Actinomycetes > Mycobacteriales > Mycobacteriaceae > Mycobacterium > Mycobacterium sp. SMC-17. The sequence goes on from NZ_JBJIAK010000036.1 coordinate 28,907, forward strand.
GCGGCGTATGTGCTGATCACGTTCTGGCAGTACCGCAACGCGTGCGCCACCAGCCCGGGACCGGGCTGCTACAACGTTCGTGACCCGCTGGACCTGGCGCTCGTCGCCGCCGCGACAGCGGGCGCATGCATCGGCTTCCTGTGGTGGAACGCCGCACCGGCGAAGATCTTCATGGGTGACACCGGCTCGCTGGCACTGGGCGGCATCATCGCCGGCCTGTCGGTGACCAGCCGGACCGAGACGCTGGCCATCGTGCTCGGCGCCCTGTTCGTCGCCGAGGTGACCTCGGTCGTGGTCCAGATCCTGGCCTTCCGCACCACGGGACGGCGGGTGTTCCGCATGGCGCCGTTCCACCATCATTTCGAGCTGGCCGGCTGGGCCGAGACCACGGTGATCATCAGGTTCTGGTTGCTCACTGCCATCGCCTGCGGGCTCGGGGTGGCGCTGTTCTACAGCGAATGGCTGTCGGCGGGTGGCCGCTAGACACGCGGCTCCCAGCCGACATTCAGCATTTGCGCGGTGGTGCCCGAGGCCGCTGTTAGGGTTCGCGCCATGAGTGTCGAGAAATACCTGGTCGGGCCGGTTGTCGTGCTGGCGGGCGCGGCGCTGATCGCCGGTTGCGGCGGTTCGGACGGCAAGTCCGGGAGTGGTGGCCAGGCCGCGGCGAAGTACGACATCTCGAAGGTCGGCGGTGCCAAGAGCAGCCTGCCGCCGGGTTACGACCCGATGGATCTGGAGGCCGACACCGTCACGCAGGAGAAGCTGGACGCACCTGGTGTCGGCGCGCTCACCACAACTCCGCCGTCGATCGTCACTCCCGCCGAGTGCGCGTCGCTGCTCAAGCCGCTCGCGCCCGCCGGCGTCGGCGCCAAGACCGCGGGCTTCATCGGCAGCAACCAGGAGGGCCACACCGTCATCGTGATGGCGGCGGAAGCGGCCGGCACCGTCGGCGAACTCGGCCACGCGGGCTGCGATCAGTTCACCGTCGACTCGACCGACGGCGTCACCGCAACGGTCGACCGCGTTCCCGGCCCCGACATCGCGGGCGCCAAGACCATGGGCGTACAGGCGCACATCGCCGCCAATGGCAAGGCCATCGAGGAGACCACCTACACCGCCGTCCTGGGGGACAAGACGGTGGCCGTCGTCCAGGCCGACGTCGATCCGCAGGTCGCCAAGGAGTTGCTCGTCAAGGCGGTCGCGGCGATCAAGAGCTGATTTCTCCGACGCCGCGGCCGCCGCGAATGTAACCAGGCGGCGGCAGAACGCGCCGAATCTCGCCGTGACGTCGCATTCGTGACGGCGCGCCGCTGACCGTGCGCCCGCGGCGCAGTGTCAAGGAGCCACGGGGGCCTCGCGGGCCGTGTGATGAGGGACTCCTGGCAAATCGCCCCATTCCGGCGACACGCGCCGGATGTGCCACGCCCTGCGGGTGCGACAGGGGAGGATTTTGGGATGCAAGGGACAGTTGTGGTTTCTGTGACCAATGTGAACGACGAGGTCGGGTAGTCACATGCCGGACATCCTTGCAAAGCTGCGCCGGGGCAAAGCCGGCCCGGAAACGCCGCAGGCCCCGGACGAGAAGAACCCGAGCGCCTCCGACGCCGGCGGCAAAGACGCGGGCAAAGACGCGGGCAAAGACGCGGCCGCGGAGTCGACGGCGAAGGCCGCTCAACCCAAGCGGCAGGGCCCCCGGGCCCGGTTCGGGGCCTGGCTGAGCCGGCCGATGACGTCGTTCCACCTGGTCATCGCCTGTGCGGCACTGCTGATCACCCTGGGTCTCACCATGGTGCTCTCGGCCTCGGGCGTGCACTCGTACGACGAGGACGGCTCGCCCTGGACGATCTTCGCCAAGCAGGTGCTCTGGACCGTCATCGGCCTCATCGCGTTCTACGTCGCGCTGCGGTTGCCCATCGCGTTCATGCGCCGGATGGCGCTGCCGGCGTTCATCGTCAGCCTCGTGCTGATCGCCCTGGTGCTGATCCCGGGCATCGGCCACCTGTCCAACGGCGCCCGCGGCTGGTTCGTCGTCGCCGGTTTCTCGATGCAGCCGTCCGAGCTGACCAAGATCGCCTTCGCGATCTGGGGTTCGCACCTGCTGGCGACCCGCCGCATGCAGCACGCCGGCTGGAAAGAACTGCTGTTCCCGCTGGTCCCCGCGGCGGTGCTGGCGCTGGGCCTGATCGTGGCCGAGCCCGACCTCGGGCAGACGGTGTCGGTGAGCATCGTGCTGCTCGGCCTGCTCTGGTACGCCGGTCTGTCACTGCGGATCTTCCTGAGCTCCCTGGTCCTGTGCATCGGTGCGGCCGCGATCATGGCGGTCTCGGCCGGCTACCGCTCCGACCGCGTGCGGGCGTGGCTGGACCCCGACTCCGACCTGCAGGGCATCGGTTATCAGTCGCGGCAGGCCAAGTACGCGCTGGCCAACGGCGGCATGTTCGGTGACGGGCTGGGGCAGGGCACCGCGAAGTTCAACTACCTGCCGAACGCGCACAACGACTTCATCTTCGCCATCATCGGTGAGGAACTCGGCTTCATCGGCGCCGCGGGCCTGCTGGCGCTGTTCGGCCTGTTCGCCTACACCGGTATGCGCATCGCCCGCCGGTCGGTCGACCCGTTCCTGCGGCTGCTGACCGCCACCACCACGCTGTGGGTGGTCGGCCAGGTGTTCATCAACGTCGGCTACGTGCTCGGCCTGCTGCCGGTCACGGGTATCCAGCTGCCGCTCATCTCCGCCGGTGGAACCGCAACGGCCACAACGCTTCTGCTGATCGGCCTGATCGCCAATGCGGCGCGCCACGAGCCCGAGGCGGTGGCCGCGTTGCGCGCCGGCCGCGACGACCGGATGAACCGGATCCTGCGGTTGCCGCCGCCCGTGCCGTATTCGCCGACCACGCTGGACTCGGCCCGGGACCGGCTGCGTGGCCGCGGCGACAAGCCGGTCCGCAAGCCTGCCGCCCGGCAGGCCAAACCCACCAAGCCGGCAAAGCCCGCCAAGGCTGCCCGCCCCACCCGGCAGGCCACCCGGCAGGAGCCGCCGGGCCGGCAGCGCCGGACCGACGCCCCGCGGCGCACGCGACGCACCGAGGAACCGGACCGGCGGTCGGACCGCGCCCGCCGAAACCCCGTACCGGCCGACGGTGCCGGACGGCGTGCAAGGCAAAATGGTGACCTCAAGGGTCAACAAAGACGTGACCCGCGCCGGTCGGACCCGCGGGTCCGCACATTGGAAGGTCAGCGGTACGGGTGAGTGTGAGTTCGGGCCGGAGCGACGGGGGAGGGCCCCGCATCTCGGTGGTTCTGGCCGGAGGCGGCACCGCAGGTCACATCGAACCCGCGATGGCGGTCGCCGACGCACTGGTGGCGCTGCGGCCCGATGTCCGGATCACCGCCCTCGGCACGGCCCGCGGGCTGGAGACCCGGCTGGTTCCCGAACGTGGCTACGACCTCGAGTTGATCACGCCGGTTCCGTTGCCGCGCAAACCTTCTGCCGACCTGGCGCGGCTGCCGCTGCGGGTTCGCGCCGCGGTGCGTGAGACCCGCGACGTCCTCGACGCCGTCCAGGCCGACGTCGTCGTGGGCTTCGGCGGCTACGTCTCGCTGCCGGCCTACCTCGCCGCCCGCGGTGGGGGACTGCGCCGGCGCCGCACCGTCCCGGTCGTGGTGCACGAGGCCAACGCCAGCGCGGGCTGGGCCAACAAGGTCGGCGCCCGCTCGGCGCGCCGGGTGCTGGCCGCGGTACCGGATTCGGGTCTCAAGGGCGGCGAGGTCGTCGGCATCCCGGTGCGCGAGTCCATCACCTCGCTCGACCGGGCCGCGTTGCGCGCGCAGGCCCGCGAGTTCTTCGGATTCGCCGACGACGCCCGCGTGCTGCTGGTGTTCGGCGGCTCCCAGGGCGCGCAGTCGCTCAACCGCGCCGTTTCCGGTGCGGCGAAAAGCCTCGCCGCGCAAGGTGTTTCGGTCCTGCACGCCTACGGCCGCAAGAACACCCTCGAGCTGCCGGAGCCGGCGCCGGGCGCGCCGCCGTATGTCGGGGTGCCGTACCTCGACCGCATGGATTTGGCTTATGCGGCTGCCGATCTGGCCATCTGCCGGTCCGGCGCCATGACCGTCGCCGAGGTCAGTGCCGTCGGTCTGCCCGCGGTCTACGTGCCGCTGCCGATCGGCAACGGCGAGCAACGACTCAACGCACTCCCGGTGGTCGACGCCGGCGGCGGCCTGCTGGTCGACGACGCCGAGCTGACCCCGGACTTCGTCACCGAACGGATCGGAAACTTGATGCGCGACACCGCCGCACTGGATCAGATGACGACGGCGGCCGCGCTGGCCGGCCACCGTGACGCGGCCCGGCGGGTGGCGCAGATCGCCCTGGAAGTCGCGGGCGTCGCGGCCGGATCGGATGCCCGGTGACGGCGCGGGAGCTGCCACCCGAGCTGGCCCGGGTGCACATGGTCGGTATCGGCGGTGCCGGGATGTCCGGCATCGCCCGGATTCTGCTGGACCGCGGCGGCCAGGTGTCCGGTTCGGACGCCAAGGAATCCCGTGGTGTCGCGGCGCTGCGGGCCCGCGGGGCCGAGATCCGGATCGGGCACGACGCGTCGTCGCTGGACATGCTGCCGGGTGGTCCGACCGTCGTGGTCAGCACGCACGCCGCCATCCCCAGGGACAACCCTGAGCTGGTGGAGGCCCACCGGCGCGGCATCCCGGTGATCATGCGCCCGGTCGTGCTCGCCAAGCTCATGGACGGCTACCGCTCGGTGCTGGTGACCGGCACGCATGGCAAGACCACGACGACGTCGATGGTCATTGTGGCGTTGCAGCACAATGGTTTTGACCCGTCGTTCGCCGTCGGTGGCGACCTGGGTGAGGCCGGCACCAACGCGCACCACGGCAGCGGCGACTGTTTTGTCGCCGAGGCCGACGAGAGCGACGGCTCGCTGCTCGAATACACGCCCGACGTGGCGGTGGTGACCAACATCGAGGCCGACCACCTGGACCACTTCGGCAGCGTCGAGGCCTACACCGCGGTGTTCGACGACTTCGTGGCCCGGCTGCGTCCCGGGGGCGCGCTGGTGGTGTGCGCCGACGACCCGGGCGCCGAGGCGCTGGCCCAGCGGTCGGTGGAGCGCGGCGTTCGCGTGCTGCGGTACGGCATGGGTAGTGCGCAGCGCACGGATCTGGAAGCCACGCTGCTGACCTGGCAGCAGCAGGGCACCGGCGGCGTGGCCGCCATCCAACTGGCGGGCGAGCCGCACCGCCGGGGCATGCGGCTGTCGGTGCCGGGCAAGCACATGGCGCTCAACGCGCTGGCCGCGCTGTTGGCGGCCCGCGAGGTCGGCGCGGATCCGGAGGCCGTGCTCGACGGTCTCACCGGGTTCGAAGGCGTGCGGCGCCGCTTCGAGGCGGTCGGAACCGCTTACGGCGTCCGGGTTTTCGACGACTACGCGCACCATCCCACCGAGGTCCGGGCGACGCTCGAGGCGTTGCGGGCGGTGGCCGGCACGTCGCGCTCCATCGTGGTGTTCCAGCCCCACCTGTATTCGCGCACACAGACTTTCGCGAAGGAGTTCGGCCAGGCGCTGGATCGTGCCGACGAGGTGTTCGTCCTCGACGTGTATGCCGCGCGGGAGGCCCCGCTGGCCGGCGTCAGCGGCGCGAGCATCGTCGAACACGTCTCGGCCCCGGTGCATTACGTGCCGGACTTCTCCGCGGTCGCCGAGCAGGTGGCGGCCAAGGCCGGTCCCGGTGACGTCATCGTCACCATGGGCGCCGGCGATGTCACGCTGCTGGGCCGCGAGATCCTGACCGCGCTGGAGATCAAGGCAAACCGCGCAGCTCCGGGACGGCCCACGCCGTGACCGTGGAGGACGGCTCGGGGGAGCCGGCTGCCGAACCTATTGCGGCGCAGGACGACACGGTGCCGGGCGAGGTCGCGGCGGAGGTGGCGCCGGACGCGGCGGCAGAAGCGCCCGCGGACGAGGCGGCGCCGGACGCCGCGTCGGCCGATCCCGCGTCACCCGACTACGAGGGGCCCCGTCGCCGTGCCCGGCGGGAGCGGGAGGAACGCCGCATCGCGCTGGAGCGGGCCAGGGCCCTGGAGCAGGCGCGTCAGGAGGCCCGGCGCCGGGCGGCGGGCCTGTCCGAGCAGCCGAAGGCGCCCACGCGCGGTGTCATCCGTGGACTGAAGATGTTGCTGTGGTCGGCGGTGACGGCCGTCGTCGCCGTCACGCTGGGTCTGGTGCTGTACTTCACGCCGATCATGGCGGTCCGGCACACCGTGGTGACCGGTCTGGCGAGCCTCACCGAAGACGAGGTGAAGGCGGCCGCCGCGGTCAAACCGGACACGCCGCTGCTGCAGGTCAACACCGACGCGGTGGCCGAACGGGTCGCCACGATCCGGCGGGTGGCCAGCGCCAGGGTGCAGCGGGAGTACCCGTCCACGCTGCGGATCACGGTGGCCGAGCGGGTCCCGGTGGCGGCCAAGGAGTATCCGGACGGTCCGCACCTGTTCGACCGCGACGGGGTGGATTTCGCGACCGAGCCGCCGCCGCAGGGACTGCCGTACCTCGATGCCGACAATCCGGGGCCGAAGGATCCGGCGACGCTGGCGGCCCTCGAGGTTTTGTTGTCGCTGCGTCCTGAGGTGTTCAGCCAGGTCGCGCGGGTTGGGGCGCCGTCGGTTGCCGCCGTCACGCTGACGCTGAACGACGGTCGTGAGGTCATCTGGGGGACCACCGACCGCACGGAGGAGAAGGCGCTCAAGCTGGGCGCGCTGCTCACGCAGCCGGGGCACACCTATGACGTGTCCAGTCCCGACCTGCCCACTGTGAAGTAGCTCATCGACTTCCCGTCGCTGTGCTCGTCCGGGCCGAGAAAAATCGCGTGAACTCTCGGCGCGCCTGCACGGCTGCGGCGCGGCCGCACCCTACCGTTCTGTTTGCGCGGAACAACTTGACATAACTCTAACCCTATGGTTGAGGTTTAGGGTTTTGATTCGAGAAGTTTTGCTCAGGACAAACCGAGCCAGGGAGGAAGACGTCAGATGACACCCCCGCATAACTACCTCGCCGTCATCAAGGTGATCGGTGTCGGCGGCGGCGGCGTCAACGCCGTCAACCGCATGATCGAACAGGGCCTTCGCGGCGTCGAGTTCATCGCGATCAACACCGACGCGCAGGCGCTGCTGCTCAGTGAGGCAGACGTCAAGCTCGATGTCGGTCGCGACTCGACCCGTGGCCTGGGTGCCGGCGCCGACCCCGAGGTGGGACGCAAGGCCGCCGAGGACGCCAAGGACGAGATCGAAGAGCTGCTGCGCGGCGCCGACATGGTGTTCGTCACCGCCGGCGAGGGTGGTGGCACCGGCACCGGTGGCGCGCCCGTCGTCGCCGGCATCGCCCGCAAGCTCGGCGCGCTGACCGTCGGTGTGGTGACCCGCCCGTTCTCGTTCGAGGGCAAGCGCCGCTCGAACCAGGCCGAGCTGGGCATCCAGGCACTGCGCGAGAGCTGCGACACCCTGATCGTCATCCCCAACGACCGCCTGCTGCAGATGGGCGACGCCGCCGTCTCGCTGATGGACGCGTTCCGCAGCGCTGACGAGGTGCTGCTCAACGGTGTGCAGGGCATCACCGACCTGATCACCACGCCCGGCCTGATCAACGTCGACTTCGCCGACGTCAAGGGCGTCATGAGCAGTGCCGGCACGGCGTTGATGGGTATCGGTTCGGCCCGCGGTGACGGTCGTGCGCTCAAGGCCGCCGAGATCGCCATCAACTCGCCGCTGCTGGAGGCGTCGATGGACGGCGCCCAGGGCGTGCTGATGTCGGTGGCCGGCGGTAGCGACCTCGGTCTGTTCGAGATCAACGAGGCCGCGTCGCTGGTGCAGGACGCCGCGCACCCCGAGGCCAACATCATCTTCGGAACCGTCATCGACGATTCGCTGGGCGACGAGGTCCGGGTCACGGTCATCGCGGCCGGGTTCGACACCGCGGGTCAGAGTCGTAAGCCCGTCACCTCGGCGGTGCCGGGTGCGACGGCGACGCCGGCTGCTGCCGGTGGCGCGCACCGGGCGCAGACCTTCGGCACGGCGAGCGCCGGCAAGGTCGGTGCCTTCAACGCCGACCCGGGTACCGTCCCGGCGGCGACCAACGGTGTGACGGTGAGCGTCGGCGGCCGCGGCGACGACGATGACGACGTCGACGTGCCGCCGTTCATGAAGCACTGACGGTGACCGAGTGGCGCGGATACGCCGGATAAATTTGTCATCGTGACGTTCCGTATCCGCAGAGTGACTACGACGCGTGCGGGCGGGGTCTCGAAGGCCCCGTTCGACACGTTCAACCTGGGTGACCACGTCGGCGACGATCCAAAGGCCGTGGCGGCCAACCGGACTCGGCTGGCCGAGGCCATCGGGCACGGCCCGCTGGTGTGGATGAACCAGGTGCACGGTGACCATGTCGAAGTTGTCGAGGGCCCTGGAACTGGAGCCGGGGGAGCCTACGACAACACCGACGCCCTGGTCACCGCGACACCGCGGCTTCCGCTCGCGGTGATCACGGCCGACTGTGTGCCGGTCCTGTTGGGTGATGCGCGCGCCGGTGTGGTGGGCGCCGTGCATGCCGGACGGGTCGGCGCGCAGAAGGGCGTGGTGCTGCGCACGGTCGAGGCGATGCAGAAACTCGGTGCGCAGGTGCAGGACATCTCGGTGCTGCTCGGTCCGGCGGTCAGCGGCCGCAATTATGAGGTGCCCTACGAGATGGCCGACGACGTCGAGGCGGTGCTGCCGGGCAGCATCACCACGACCGCCCGCGGCACGGTGGGTCTGGACCTGCGGGCCGGCATCGCCAAGCAGTTGGCCGGCTTGGGTATCGAGGCCATCGACATCGACCCGCGCTGCACGGTCGACGATCCGAATCTCTTCAGCCACCGACGTGGCGCCCCGACCGGGCGGCTGGCGTCGGTGGTGTGGATGGAATGACCAGCACGCCGCGCGAGGCCGAACTGGCCGCGTCGCTGGCCCGGATTCAGGAGCGGATCGACGCTGCCGCGGCAGCCGCCGGCCGGGATCGGGCCGACATCGAATTTCTTCCGGTGACCAAATTCTTTCCGGCGAGTGATGTTGTTGCGCTGTTCGGATTGGGCTGCCGGGCATTCGGTGAATCCCGGGAGCAGGAAGCCTCAGGCAAAGTCGATGAGGTGTCGGGCGTCTTGTCGGACAAGAAATTGATCACAGCGCCGGGCGAATTGTTGGATGCGTCATCGAACATAGAGTCGAACAATGCAATTCGATGGCACATGATCGGCCGAATTCAACGCAACAAGGCGCGGGCCGTGGCGCGCTGGGCGGCGGTGGCGCATTCGGTCGATACCGGGCCGTTGATCGCGGCGTTGTCCCGCGGCGCGGTCGAGGCGCTGGACCAAGGCCGCAGGTCCGAGCCCCTGCAGGTCTACATCCAGGTCAGTCTGGACGGCGATCCGGCGCGCGGCGGCGTCCCGGTGGACCGGCCCGATCTGGTGGACGATCTGTGCGCGGCCGCGCACGCGGCCCCGGGCCTGGGTTTGGCGGGCCTGATGGCGATCCCGCCGCTGACCAGCGACGCCGAGGCGGAGTTTGCGCGGCTGGAGGCTGAATTGCTCAGGGTCCAAACGCAATACCCCCACCGGCTGGGGCTCTCCGCGGGCATGTCCAACGACCTGGAAATCGCGGTGCGACACGGGTCAACGTGTGTGCGTGTCGGTACCGCGTTAATGGGACCGCGTCCTCTAACGTCACCATGAGTAGTCACTCCAGTCACACTTACATCACAGTCACCAGACACCACATTCTTAGCTAGGGGCATCCGATGAGCACACTGCACAAGGTCAAGGCCTACTTCGGTATGGCGCCGATGGACGACTACGACGACGAGTACTACGACGACGAAGACCGTCCATCGCGCGCCTACCAGGCGCCGCGCCGCCCCCGCGACGAGCGTTTCGAGGACGACGACTACGGCCGTGGTGAGCCGCGCGGCTACGACGACCGCATGGGCCGCGAATACGAAAGTGCCCCAATGGGTTACCGCGGTGGCTACGACGAGATGCCGGCGCGCGGCCCGCGCGAGTTCGAGCGTCCGCGCTTCAACACCCTGCGTGGTGCCACCCGTGGTGCCGTCGCCATGGAGCCCCGCCGCATGGCCGAGCTGTTCGAGGCCGGCAGCGCCCTCGCCAAGATCACGACCCTGCGTCCCAAGGATTACAGCGAGGCCCGCACCATCGGTGAGCGCTTCCGTGACGGCACCCCGGTGATCATGGACCTGGTGTCGATGGACAACGCCGACGCCAAGCGCCTCGTCGACTTCGCCGCCGGCCTGGCCTTCGCGCTGCGCGGCTCGTTCGACAAGGTCGCCACCAAGGTGTTCCTGCTGTCGCCGGCCGACGTCGACGTCAGCGCCGAGGAGCGTCGCCGCATCGCCGAGGCGGGCTTCTACAGCTACCAGTAACACCTGCGCAGCTTCACGCAAGACCCCTTCGGCCCCCGGCCGGAGGGGTCTGCGTTAGGTAGGCTCGCTCCCAAGCGCCGACAGCAGTCGGCGCTTTTCCCGCGCTAGTGAGGTCTGTTGCATTGACCCTGTTCTTCGACATTCTGGGTTTTGCGCTGTTCGTCTTCTGGCTGCTGTTGATCGCCCGCGTGGTGGTGGAGTTCATCCGCGGATTCAGCCGGGACTGGCAGCCGAGGGGACTGACCGTGGTGATCCTCGAGGCGATCATGACGGTGACCGATCCTCCGGTGAAGCTGTTGCGGCGCTTGATCCCTCCGCTGACCATCGGGCCGGTCCGGGTCGACCTGTCCATCGTGGTGCTGCTCATGGTGGTGTTCATCGGCATGCGGCTGTCGTTCGATCAGGTGGGGGCCTGAGCGCGACGTTCCCCTGACCTGCAGAAGCGCATTAATTACATTTATGTAATTAATGCGCTTCTTTCGTTTTGGTCAATTCGCGCCGCGCGTCGGGCCGCGTTGCCGAATTCCAATGAAACATTGAAATTCGTTCTTAATTCCGGACCTCGCCTGCAACCGACGGGTCTGCTGTGACAGGATGGACGCCAGTTACTCCACGATCGCTCTACACTTTGATCGCTCTACACTTTGACACCGATTGACGGTCCAGACTGCAAGGGGGCAGAAGATGCCGCTAACTCCGGCTGACGTCCACAACGTCGCATTCAGCAAGCCGCCGATTGGCAAGCGCGGTTATAACGAGGATGAGGTCGATGCATTCCTCGATCTCGTCGAGACCGAGCTGACTCGGCTGATCGAAGAGAACAGCGATCTGCGGCAGCGGGTCGCCGAGCTCGACGCCGAGCTCCAGTCCGCCCGCACCGGCCAGCCGGTGGCGGCTCCGGTCTTCACCCCGCCTGCGCCGGAGCCCGAGCCCGTCGCGGCGCCCGCGCCGGCGGCCGCTCCTGTCGCCGCGCCGGTCGGCGAGGACCACCACGTCCGCGCGGCCAAGGTGCTGAGCCTGGCCCAGGACACCGCCGACCGTCTCACCAGTTCGGCCAAGGCCGAGGCCGACAAGACCCTCGCCGACGCCCGGGCGCAGGCCGATGCCCTGGTCAGCGACGCCAAGCGCACTGCCGAGACCACGGTCGCCGACGCCAAGGCGCGCGCCGAGGCCATGCTGGCGGACGCGCAGACCCGTTCGGAGGCCCAGCTGCGTCAGGCCCAGGACAAGGCCGACGCCCTGCAGGCCGACGCCGAGCGCAAGCACACCGAGATCATGGGCAACATCAACCAGCAGCGCACGGTGCTGGAAGGCCGCCTCGAGCAGCTGCGCACGTTCGAGCGCGAGTACCGCACCCGTCTCAAGACCTACCTGGAGTCCCAGCTCGAGGAGCTCGGCCAGCGCGGCTCTGCCGCTCCGGCGGATTCGGCGGCCGGTGGCGAGGGTGCTGGCTTCGGCCAGTTCAACCGGGGCAACAGCTGACGGCTGACCAATGCTGATCATTGCCCTGGTCCTTGCCCTCATCGGGCTGACCGCGCTGGTGACCGCGATTGTCACGAGCAATGAGCTGATCGCCTGGGTGTGTATCGGCGCCAGCGTCATCGGGGTGCTGCTGCTCATCGTCGACGCACTGCGCGAACGCTCGCGCGGCGGTGCGGCGGCCGAGTCCGCCCCCGACGTCGACGACGCGCTGGCCACCGAGGCCGGCGAGGAAGCCGCGGCGGAGGAAGAAGCCGCCGCGGAGCCTGTCGAGGACTACCCGGCCGACGAGCCCGAAACGGTTGTGGCCGAGAAGGTTTCAGAAGACGAGGCGTCTGACGAGCCCCAAGAGGCCGAGGCCGAAAGCTCTGATTCCGACGAGCCCGAGACCGAAGCGGCGACCGTCATCACGACCGACACGGAATCGGCGGAGTCCGAGGCCGCTGACGCTGCCGAGGAAACCGACGAGCCTGAGGAAGCGGGCGCCGAGGAAGCCGAGGCAGACGAAGAAGCCAAGGCAGACGAAGACGAGGCCAAGAAGGCCTGAGCCCCCGGCGCTCTCAATTTCATACTGATGCCACCGCCGCGACGGACTCCCCGTCGCGGCGGTGCTCTTTTTCTCCACCCGGCCGGAGAAGTACATGGCTTCAATCGCCAGGCACGTGAGGTGTTGTGCGCGAAGCCAGGTACCAGTTCTGGCCGTCAGACGTCCCTGACTTCAACAACCGCCGCGGATCGCCACCACGACTGAAGTCACGTACTCCTCGGCCCCGCATCCGGCATCGACCACCTGATCGGCACCGCCGTCGGCCGCATGCGCCCGCCCGAACTCTCGCGCCCCGCTTATTTCGTGCTTGTTGCGTCGATACGACGGCTGTGAATCATGGCGGTCACGAACCACAGGGCCCTCCAAGTGAGTGCCTATTGACTTTGCTGACACCGAAGGGCAACAGCCGCGGCATCGCGCGCCCGTACATATGTAGCCAACCAATTTCCTACCTGGGAGGCTTTGTGAGTCTGTTGAGTCGAAACCGCGACATCGAGCACTGGGATGCTGAGGATGTTGCTGCGTGGGACGCGGGCAATAAGAACATCGCCAAGCGGAACTTGATCTGGTCGATCTTCGCCGAGCATGTCGGCTTCTCGGTGTGGAGCATCTGGTCGGTGATGGTGCTGTTCATGCCGCAGGCCGTCTACGGCATCGATGCCCTGGGCAAGTTCGTCCTCGGCGCCGTCCCGATCGCGGTCGGGTCGTTCATGCGCATCCCTTACACCATCGGACCGGCCCGGTTCGGTGGCCGTAACTTCACGATCTTCAGCGCCCTGATGCTGGCCATCCCGTGTGGGCTGACCATGTACTTCATGATGCATCCGGGTACGTCGTACACGACGTTCCTGATCGTCGCGGCGGTCGCCGGTTTCGGTGGCGGTAACTTCGCGTCGTCGATGACGAACATCAACGCCTTCTACCCGCAGCGGTTGAAGGGCTGGGCGCTGGGCCTGAACGCCGGCGGCGGCAACATCGGTGTGCCGGTCATCCAGATCATCGGCCTGGTCACCATCGCCACGCTCGGCAACCGTCGTCCCGAGGTGGTCTGCGCCATCTATCTGGTCTTGCTGGCCGCCGCGGCCCTCGGTGCCGCGTTGTTCATGGACAACATCCAGGGCCAGAAGTCGAACCTCTCGGCGATGGTCGAGGCCATGAAGTTCCGCAACTCGTGGGTGATGTGCTTCCTCTACATCGGTACGTTCGGTTCGTTCATCGGGTTCAGCTTCGCGTTCACCCAGATTCTGAACATCAACTTCACCGCACAGGACGTCGCGCCGCTGCTGGAGAAGTACCACGTCGCGTCGGTGGCCAAGCTGCCCAAGGAAGCCGCCAAGGAGCTGGCCAAGGCCAACTTCGACGCCTCCATCCACACCGCGTGGATCGCCTTCCTGGGCCCGCTGCTGGGCTCGATCTCGCGTCCGTTCGGCGGCAAGCTCGCCGACAAGATCGGTGGCGGCAAGATCACGCTGTACGTCTTCACGGCGATGACGGCCATCACCGCAGTCCTGGTCAGCGCCGGCATGTGGGACGACGCCACCAAGGGTCCGGCGACGGGTGCGCAGATGGCTGTCTACATCACGGCCTTCATGGTGCTGTTCATCCTGACCGGCCTCGGCAACGGGTCGACCTACAAGATGATCCCGTCGATCTTCGAAGCCAAGGCGCAGAGCAAGGACGAGTTGGGTGCTGCGGAGAAGACCCTGTGGTCGCGCAGCATGTCCGGCGCACTGATCGGCTTCGCCGGTGCGGTCGGCGCGTTCGGTGGCGTGCTCGTCAACATCGTGCTCCGGGCGTCCTACGCCGGGCCAGCGCACTCCGCGACCACCGCATTCTGGGTGTTCCTCGCCTTCTACGTGGTGTGTGGTGTCGTCACCTGGTTCGTGTTCCTGCGTCAGCCGCACCTGCGTGCGGCGACGGGCGAGCACGTCGGCCGGGATTTCGTTCCGGCAACGTAGCCGGCTTCTGGCCAGTTGGCCGAAATGCCCCGCGGGAGTTTCCCGCGGGGCATTTCGTTGTTCGGGGCAGGGAAGTTTGTGATCCAGATAACTGGTCCAACCAGTTGACCAGTAGTCGCGGCGACCCTGATCATTGACCCCATGGACATCGCACCCGTCACGCGGTCCGCGGTCAGTGACTCGGTCTTCGCGCACCTCGTCGACGAGATCCTGTCCGGTCGCGTCGCGGTCGACGACGCACTGCCGTCCGAGCGCGAGCTGGCCCTGGCCTTCGCGGTGAACCGGCACGCCATCCGGGAAGCACTCAAACGGCTACAGCAGGCCCGGCTGGTGCGGATCAGTCACGGCGGCAAGACCAGGGTCCAGGACTGGCGGCAGACGGCCGGCCTGGACGTTCTCAGCACCCTCGCCGCCACCGGCGCCGTGCCGGCGCTGCAGATCGCCTGCGACATCATGGTGATGCGCCGCTCTGTCGGAGCCGACGCGGCCCGGCTGTGCGCGAGGAACGCCTCCGACGAGCAGCTGGCGGTCATCGCCGATGCCGCTGCGGCCTACCCGGCGCAGCACACCGACGAATCGATCGCCGCTGACCTGACGTTCTGGACCGCGATCGTCGACGGCAGCGGCAACCTGGCCTACCGGCTGGCGCTCAACACGCTGGTCGCGGCGTTCGCCGACATCGGCTTCGGCTCGATCGCCGACCTCGGTACGTCCGCCGAACTGGCCGACCGCGACGCCCACATCACGCTGGCCGGGCACCTCGTTGCGCGCGACGCCGACGCCGCTCACCGCGTGGCCGACGACCTGCTGGGCCGGGTCGTCGAAATCCTTTCCGCTCAGCAGTAGGAGTCATTGCCCATGTTCGATCTGATCTTGCATGCCGTGCCGGTGTTCGTGCTCTGTCTGGTGCTCGAGGCGCTGTCCTTCCGCTTCCTGCCGGACGACGACGAGGTCGGATACGAATTCCGGGATTCCCGAACGAGTCTCACGATGGGCATCGGCAACGTCATCATCAACATCGGCTGGAAGCTGGTGGTCCTGGCGGCGCTGAGCGCGGCGTACCTGGTGGCGCCGGTACATCTGCCCGCCGACAATCCGCTGACCTGGATCGCGCTGTTCGTCGCCGACGACTTCGTCTACTACTGGTATCACCGGACGCACCACACGATCCGGCTGTTCTGGGCCAGCCACGTCGTGCACCACTCCAGCGAGCACTACAACCTGTCGACCGCACTGCGGCAGACGTGGACGCCGTTCACGGCGCTGCCGTTCTGGTTGCCGTTGGCATTTCTCGGCTTCGCGCCGTGGATGATCCTGCTGCAGCAGTCGGTCAGTCTGCTGTACCAGTTCTTCATCCACACCGAGCGGGTCGGAAAGCTGTGGCGGCCCATCGAATTCGTGATGAACACGCCGTCGCATCACCGCGTGCACCACGGTTCCAATGACCAGTACCTGGACACCAACTACGGTGGCATCCTGATCATCTGGGACCGGCTGTTCGGCAGTTTCCGCCCTGAGGGCGAGCGTGTGGTCTACGGTCTGACCAAGAACATCAAGACGTTCAACCCGCTGCGGGTTGCCACCCACGAATACACCGCGATCTGGCAAGATGTGCGCGCGACCAAGACGTGGAAGCAGCGCTTCGGACACACGTTCCGTGGCCCGGGCTGGTCGCCCGACAGCGCGTAACGCAGCTCACAGATTTCCGGCAGGTTTCCATCGTGATTCCGGCGTGAAACATGTTGCGCACCATGCCCGGACGGCCAGGTGAGCTCGGGTTGATGTGCAGTACATGGTCGCGCAACGGTTGCGGCATCGGCGGCCCGTACAACTGAGTCATGACCGCCCCGGGAGCACACACCACGCGTACCGCGTGCTCCTACTGCGGTGTCGGTTGCGGCATTTCGGTCGAGACGCGGGCCGACGCCGGCACCGGGCTGCCCGTCATCGCACGCGTGTCCGGGGACCGCCTGCACCCCACCAACTTCGGGCGGTTGTGCACCAAGGGCGCCACGCACGCCGACCTGATGCATGCCGACGAGGGCCGGCTCACCACCGCGCAGGTGCGGCGCAACGGCGAGATGGTCAGCGTCACCACCGACGACGCCACCGCCGAAGCCGGCCGCCGGCTGCGCGCCATCATCGACGAACACGGCCCCGACGCTGTGGCGCTGTACGTTTCGGGCCAGATGACCCTCGAGGCCCAGTACCTGGCGAACAAACTGGCCAAGGGCTTCATCCGCACCGTGCACATCGAATCCAACTCCCGGCTGTGCATGGCGAGCGCAGGTACCGGTTTCAAGCAGTCGCTCGGCGCCGACGGCCCACCCGGGTCGTACGCCGATTTCGATTCGGCCGACCTGTTTTTCGTGATCGGCGCCAACATGGCCGACTGCCACCCGATCCTGTTCCTGCGCATGGCCGACCGGATTGCCAAGGGCGCCAAGCTGATCGTCGTCGACCCGCGCCGCAACGCCACCGCCGACAAGGCCGATCTGTTCCTGCAGATCAAACCCGGTACCGACCTGGCGCTGCTCAACGGCCTGCTGCACCTGCTGGTCGAAAACGGTGCCATAGACCACGAATTCATCGCCGAGCACACCGAGGGCTGGGAGACCATGCCCGCGTTCCTCGCCGACTATCCGCCGGCGCAGGTCGCCGCGATCACCGGAATCCCCGAAGCCGACATCTGGCGCGCCGCCCAGATGATCGCCGAGGCAGGGGAGTGGATGTCGTGCTGGACCATGGGCCTGAACCAGAGCACGCACGGCACCTGGAACACCAACGCCATCTGCAACCTGCACCTGGCCACCGGCGCCATCTGCCGCACCGGCAGCGGCCCGATGTCCCTGACGGGGCAGCCCAACGCCATGGGCGGCCGCGAAATGGGTTACATGGGACCGGGTCTGCCCGGGCAGCGTGCGGTGACGTCGGCCGACGACCGGGCCTTCGTCGAAGAGCAGTGGGAGCTGGAGCCCGGCACCATCCGCACCGACGTCGGCCCCGGCACGATCGAGATGTTCCGGCAGCTGGGCACCGGTGACATCAAGGCCGTCTGGATCATCTGCACCAATCCCGTTGCGTCCGTGGCCAATCGGCAGACCGTCATCGACGGGTTGCAGGCCGCCGAGCTGGTCATCACGCAGGACACCTACCAGGACACCGCGACCAACGCCTACGCCGACATCGTGCTGCCCGCGACGCTGTGGGCCGAAGCCGACGGCGTCATGATCAACTCCGAACGTAACCTGACCCTGCTGCAGCAGAGCATCCCCGCCGTCGGTGACGCGCGGCCCGACTGGGAGCTGATCTGCAATGTCGCCCGGCACATGGGCTTCGGCGACGAATTCGACTATAAGTCCAGCGAAGACGTATTCGCCGAAATCCGCCAGTTCACCAACCGGCGGACGGGATACGACCTCAGCGGTGTCACCTACGAGCGGCTGCGCGAGACCCCACTGCAGTGGCCGTGCCCGCCGGACAGCGGCGACCGCAACCCGATCCGCTATCTCAACGACGGCGTGAGCCAGGACCTGTTCGTCGGCGCGGACGGGCACCGGCCGCGACTGGCGTTCCCGACACCCTCGCGCCGGGCGGTGTTCCACGCCCGCCCGCACCTGGACGCCAGGGAACTGCCCGACGACGAGTTTCCGTTGGTGCTGAACACCGGTCGGCTGCAACACCAGTGGCACACCATGACCAAGACCGGCAGGGTCGAGAAGCTCAACAAGCTCACCGGGAAGCCGTTCATCGAGATCCATCCCGCCGACGCGACCGACCTCGGGATTGTCGACGGCGCATCCGTCGAAGTTTCGTCGCGCCGCGGCACGGCGGTCCTGCCGGCCGTCCTGACCGACCGCGTGCGGCCGGGGAACTGCTTCGCGCCGTTCCACTGGAACGACCAGCAGGGTGACCGGCTCACGATCAACGCCGTCACCAACGATGCGGTGGACCCCGACTCACTGCAGCCCGAATTCAAGGTGTGCGCGGTGCGGTTGGCGCCGGTCGTGGCCGAGCCTGTCGTCGCGCCGCTCGCCGCACCCACGGGTGCCGGCACCCATCCGCTGGCCGCCGCACTCGGTCTGGCCGGTCCGCCCGCACTCAACGACACCGAAAAGATTTACCTGTCAGGCTTTTTCAGTGGCATCGAGCACACCACCGGGGTCCCCGTCCTGCCGGCAGCGGCGCCCGTGCGCTCCGTGGTGCGACTGTGGGTCGACGGGGCGCTGGCCGGTGCGCACAGTGTCTCGGGTCCGGTTGTCACCGACGCTGTACAGCCGGAGCCCCCGGGGCCGTTGGTCTTGTGGGCGTCGCAGACCGGCACCGCGGAGGAGTTCGCCGCCGGACTGGCCGCCAAGATCGCCGGGTCCCGGCTGCAGGCGCTGGACGACACCGCGCTGGACGACGTCGCTGCCGCGAGCGAAGTCCTGGTCGTGACAAGCACTTTCGGGGACGGCGGGCCACCCGACAACGGCGCCGACTTCTGGGCCCGCCTGAGCGCCCCCGACGCGCCGGACCTTTCCGGGGTGCGGTACTCGGTACTCGGAATCGGCGACCGGGCGTACGAGAACTTCTGTGGCTACGCCAAAGCCCTGGACAGCCGTTTCGCTGAACTCGGGGCCACGGCGCTGCTCGACCGCGCCGACTGTGAGGCGTACGACGACGAGCCCCTTGCACACTGGTCCGACGCTGTCGTCGAGCTGGCCGCGGCGGCCCCGCTGGCGCCGACAGCGCCCGCAAAACCCGCCGCACCCGCCAAACCCGCGGCACCTGCCAAGCCGTTCACCCGCAACAACCCGCTACCGGTCCCATTGTGCCGCAACACCCTGCTGACCAAGGGTGGGGCGAAGGAAGTCCGCCAGATCGGCTTCGACCTGTCCGGGCACGACGTCAGCTACGGCGTCGGCGACGCGCTGGGCGTGGTGGTGGCCAACTGCCCGGAGACCGTCTCGGCTTGGCTGGCGGCGACCGGGCTCTCGGGTGACGAGGTCATCGAGATCGACGGCGGCGAAACCGCTCTTCGCGAGGCCCTGACCACGTCGTACGACATCTGCAAGGTGTCGCCGACCCTGATCAACTTCGTGGCCGAACGCAGCCGCGCCAAGATTCTGCGGGCGCCCCGGGAAGAGCGTGATCACTGGCTGGACGGCCGCACCGGCCTGGACCTCATCGAAGAGTTCAAAGTCCGCGCCGAACCCGAGGAGTGGCGAGATGCGTTGGTGCGCCTGGCGCCACGCTCGTACTCGATCTCGTCCAGCCCGTTGGTGAGCCCCGACGAGGTGCAACTGACGGTGTCGGTGGTTCGATACGAGGGTGCCCGTGGCGGCATCCGGCACGGCGTCGCGTCCACCTACCTCGCGGACCGGGCGGAGACGGTGCCGGTGTTCCTGCAGTCGGCGCCGCATTTCCGGCCGCCCGAGGATGCGCTGACCCCGATGATCATGGTCGGGCCCGGCACCGGCATCGCGCCGTTCCGCGGCTTCCTGCACGAGCGCCGGGCACTGGGGCACACCGGCCGCAACTGGCTGTTCTTCGGCGACCAGCACCGGGCCGAAAACTATTACTACCAAGACGAATTGGAGGCCTTCGCCGCTGACGGTCTGCTGACCCGGCTGGACACCGCGTTCTCGCGGGATCAGGCGCGCCGGGTGTACGTGCAGCACCGGATGCGCGAGCACGGCGAGATTCTGTGGCGCTGGCTCGAGGACGGCGCCCACTTCTACGTGTGCGGCGACGCCGCGCGCATGGCCAAGGACGTCGACGTGACGCTCACCAACATCATCAAGACCCACGGCGGCATGTCCGAGTCGGCAGCACACGACTACAAACGTGAGCTGATCGCCGACAAGCGCTACGTCCGCGACGTCTACTGATCTGCCCGCTGGGCCAGGCGGTCCGGCGGTACCGCTGCACGCCCGGCCGTTTCAGCTGGCTGGCTGCGTGCGGTAGACGGCCTGCCAAACCCATACGTACATTGGGATCTGGCTCCCATCGAGGTGAAATTACGAGTCGGATCGAGCCATGCGTTGTCGGACCCGAGTGTTAGGTTGCGGGTTGTGAAGCTTGTGGTGCAGGTTCGGCTGGAGGCGGATGCCTCTCAGCTCGACGCGCTGGTGCGCACTCTGGCCGCGTGCAACGACACCGCGAACTTGGTTTCCCGGGTCGCCCACGGGGCGAACGTTTTCCGGGGCAGGGATTTGCGGGCTATCACCTATGCGCAGGCCCGGGAGCATGCCGGGTTGGGGGCGCAGGTCGCCCAATCTTGCATCCGCAAGGTCGCCGACTCCTATGCCTCGCTGCGGGCGAACCTGCGCGCCGGCCGGTACGGCAAACCCGGAAGCACCCGCAGAAAGAAGGTTGAAGCGGCACCGATCCGATTCCGGGAGCTGGCTGCGCAGCCGTTCGATGACCGGTGCCTGTCGTGGTGCCATGACACCGATACCGGTGGTGCTGTGTCGATCTGGACGGTGGACGGCCGGCTGAAGAATCTGCGGTTTGTTGGCGATGCCGCTCAAATCGCCCTGCTGCGCGAATATCGCAGCGGGGAAACTGATCTGGTGATCCGCCGCCAGCGCCGTGGACGCGCGCCGTTGCGCGCCTATCTGATCGCCACCGTCGAGGTTCCGGAACCGGAGGTGCGGTCCGGGGAGCGTCTGACCACCCCCGCAGGGTGGATCGGGGTTGATCTGGGGATTGAGAATATCGCGGTCACCAGCGACCGCTCCTTGGCCGAGGAGTTGATGAGTACCTACGGCGCTGGAGCCCCGGACGGCGCGGCTGGGCGGGGCAGTGTGAAAGACCGCCGTACCCGGAACCGCGAGCTGCGCCACAAATTACAAGCCAAGAAGACCAAGTCGGCGAAACGGTTGCTGCGCAAGCACTCCCGCCGTGAGGCGCGGTACGCCGCTGACGTGAACCACCAGATTTCCAAGAGGATCGTGGCCGAGGCTGAACGCACCGGACGCGGTATCGCAGTCGAGGAATTGACTGGGATTCGTGAACGGGTACGGCTCCGCAAGCCCCAACGCGCCACTCATTCCAGTTGGGCGTTCGCTCAACTGGGAGCGTTTCTCACCTACAAAGCAGCCCGAGCGGGTGTGCCGATGATCGCTGTAGATCCGGCTTACACCAGCCAGCGTTGCACCGCGTGCGGCCACACCGACAAACGTAACCGGACCAGCCAGGCCCGATTCGTCTGCCGGAACTGCAATTTCACTGCGGAGCACGCGGACATCCTCGGTGCGGACAACATCGCGCACCGAGCGCCAACTATCTGGGCCCAATCAACGGTCCCCAGCGCGGCCTAACACCTGACACCCAGCCAGGGGATACAGCTGCAAGCTCGGCCTCCATGGCCGGGCAGTTGATGGTTGACTGGAGCTTGCCGGGAAGGAGCGATGTCGATGGTCTTGGATTCAGACGCAGCATCAGGTCCACCCTCTGCTGTCCCGCCACGCAACGCTGCCCGTCACATCAGGTTGACGTCCCACAGCGGCGCCGCCGACGCCCTGCCGATCCACTGGGGCGCCGCGACCGCCGCCGAGCGCGGCCCGGTGATCGGGACCACGACCACGCGCGCACACCGCAACGTGATCGGCACCCACAGCGGGTCTTACAGCGTCTACCGGGCATTGGCGGTCGCGGCGGGGGCGCTGTCGCCCGCGCACCGCGCCGATCTGACCAACACCGCACCCACCGACGTGATCGGCCCGTACCCCCAATGGTCCGATCCCGGCGCGATCGTGAGTCTGGACCCCTGGGGCGCCATGGTCGCGGACGCCTTCACCGCCGAACTGGCGAGCGGCTACGACATCCGGCCGACCATCGCCATCACCAAGGCCCACGTGATCCTGCCTGAGGTCGCCGAGGCGATCGTCAAGGGCCGGCTCCGCCCCGACGGCCGGGTGCTGCTGGACAACGGCGCCGCGCTGGTGACCAAGGCGGCCATCGAGCCGGTCTGGTTCCTGCCCGGGGTCGCGGCCCGATTCGGTTGCAGCGAAACGGAACTGCGCCGCGTGCTGTTCGAGGAGACCGGCGGCATGTATCCCGAGCTCGTCACACGCGGCGACCTCGAGGTCTTCCTGCCGCCCATCGGCGGGCAGACCCTCTACATCTTCGGCCAGGCCCGCGACCTCGCCGACCCCAGCGTGGAGTTGACCGCCCGTGTCCACGACGAGTGCAACGGATCGGATGTGTTCGGCTCCGACATCTGTACCTGCCGGCCTTATCTCACGCACGCGATCGAAGAGTGCATCCAGGGTGCGCAGCGCGGTGGGGTGGGGCTCGTGGCCTACTCCCGCAAGGAAGGTCGCGCGCTGGGTGAGGTCACCAAGTTCCTGGTGTACAACGCGCGTAAGCGGCAGGTCGGTGGCGACACCGCAGACCAGTACTTCGCCCGCACGGAATGCGTTGCCGGCGTTCAGGATATGCGTTTCCAGGAACTCATGCCCGACGTGCTGCACTGGCTGGGCATCCGCACGATCCATCGGCTGGTCTCGATGAGCAACATGAAGTACGACGCCATTACCGGCTCGGGAATCGAGGTCGTCGAACGCGTGAACATCCCGGACGACCTGATCCCGGCCGATGCCCGCGTCGAGATCGATGCCAAGACGGCCGCCGGTTACTTCACCCCCGGACCGGTGCCCGACGCCGACGAACTCAAGATCGCCAAGGGCCGCGGACTCACGTCATGACGATCGGCACCGGCACTGGCACCGACAGCGCCGTCGCGGTCGGCATTCTGCGCAGTACCGCGGCCATCCGCGAACGCGCCGAGTTCCTGCTGCAGCGGGCACGCGCGGGGGAATCACGTTGGTTCGTGGTCGACGATGTCGCGCTGACGCCGGCCGCCGACCTCGTCGGCGGCGTCACCCGCACGCGCTATCCCGATCTGGCGATCCCGTATCACAGCCGCTGGCGCCATTTCGAGGCCGGCGGCATCGACCGCACCGCCGACCTGCGCGCCAAGCTGGCCGGGTTGGAACCCACCGCCCGGGCCCGCGCGATGATCGACCTGGCCGTGGTCAGCGTGCTGCTCGACGCCGGCGCCGGTCCCGACTGGGCCTATGCGGAACCGATTACCGGGCAACGCTTCACGCGGTCCGAGGGACTCGGGGTGGCCAGTTGGCACGCCTTCGCCGACGGGCTGTTCTCCAGTGACCCGGCTCAGCCCTGGCAGGTCGACGCCGCGGCACTGCGCGCCATCGACGACGCCGCCCTCGGCCGGGCATTTCAGGCCGCGCCGGACAATCCGCTGGTCGGGCTCAGCGGCCGGGTGCAGCTGCTGCGGCGGCTCGGTGCCGCGCTCGAGGTTCGTCCTGAGGTCTTCGGCCCGCAGGGGCGTCCCGGCGGCCTGTTCGACGTGCTGGCCGGCCCGGAAGTCCACGCGCACGACATCCTGGTGCGGCTCCTGGACACCCTGTCCGGGGTCTGGCTGGCCGACAACGACATTGGGGATATCCCGCTCGGTGACTGCTGGCCGCACCCGGCGGTGCCGGGAATCGGCTTGTCGCGCGGGTGGATGCCGTTCCACAAGCTGTCGCAGTGGCTGACCTACTCGCTGCTGGAGCCGTTCGAGTGGGCCGGCGTGCCGGTCACCGGGCTGGATGCGCTCACCGGCCTGCCCGAATACCGCAACGGCGGCCTGCTGCTCGATACCGGGGTGCTGCGCCTGCGGGATCCGGCAGCCGCGGACCGAACCTGGTCGGTGGCCGACGAATTGGTCGTCGAGTGGCGCGCACTGACCGTCGCGCTGCTGGACGAGCTTGCGCCGCTGGTACGCAGCGCGCTCGGCCTCGACTCCGCGACGCTGCCGCTGGCCTGCGTCCTCGAAGGCGGCACCTGGGCAGCCGGGCGCACCCTCGCGCAGCAGTTGCGGGCCGGGAACCCGCCGCTGTCCATCAGCAGTGACGGCACGGTTTTCTAGGAGGGCGCCATGGGTAATCTGCATCTCGTCGACCATCCGCTGGTTCAGCACAAGCTGACACTGATGCGGCAGAAGGATGTGTCCACCAAGGGCTTTCGCGCGCTGTTGAACGAGATTTCCGCGCTGATGACCTACGAGGTGCTGCGCGACATCCCCATGCACGAGATCGAGATCGAGACGCCGCTGGAATCCACCACCGGCATGGTCATCGACGGTAAGAAGCTCGTCTTCGCCTCGATCCTGCGTGCGGGCAGCGGCATTCTGGACGGCATGCTCAGCGTCGTTCCCGGCGCGCGGATCGGCCACATCGGTTTGTACCGTGACCCGAAAACCCATGTTGCCGTGGAGTATTACTTCAAGATGCCGAGTGAGTTGCACGAGCGCGACATCGTGGTGTGCGATCCGATGCTCGCCACCGGCAACTCCGCGGTGGCCGCGATCGACCGCCTCAAGGAGTATCGGCCGCGCTCCATCAAGTTCGTCTGTCTGCTGACCTGTCCGGAAGGCGTCGCGGCGATGCAAGCGGCCCACCCCGAGGTCCCGATCTACGCCGCGGCGCTGGACCGCGAACTCGACGAGCACGGCTACATCGTGCCGGGCCTCGGCGACGCCGGCGACCGCATCTTCGGCACCAAGTAGCCATGCCGAACCCGAACAGGCGGACCGTGCTGCGCGGCGCCGGGCTGGTCCTCGGCGCGTCGACGGTGGTGATCCGACCGACCATGCCGAGATGGTCACCGTCCGCACTGCCTGGCGGGCGCTCGGCGACGACGGCATGCGGTCGGCGACACTGTACGCCAGCACCGAGCCGTGCACGATGTGTGCGGGCGGCACCTTCTGGAGTGGCGTCGGGCGGGTGGTGTACGGCATGTCCAACACCCGGCTGCTCCAATTCAGCGGCGGCGACCCGAAGAACGCGGGCTACGCACTACCGTGCCACGACATCCTGCTGCACGGCTACCGGCCCATCACCGTCATCGGGCCACTATTGGAAGACGAAGCGGCACAGGCACATCAGGGCTACTGGCGCTGACGTGCCGGGCCGCCGCGGCTCACGACGACAGCGCGTCGAACAGCGCCGACATCTGTGCCGGTGAGACCGACATGCCACCGCACTGACCGCGCAGCGTCGTCAGGGGCCGCGCGATGTTCTTCAGGTCGAAGAACTCGCCGGGATGAGCGGTGAAGTACGCCCGGACGGCGCCTTCCGCGTCGCCCGACGAGCTCGCGTTGGTCAGGGCTTCGTTGGCGCCCGGGTGGGCGTCGAGGTAGCTCCCGGCCTGGGCCAGGACCGAGCCCGCGGTGCTGGCCAGTCCGCTGGCGGTACACGGCGCTGCGGTCGCGTTGGGGATGGCGATCGTGAGCGAGGCGAACCCGGCGAGCGCGAGCATTGCAGTCAGTTTCATACTGCTGATCCTGCTGGAAACCCGGCGATCTCGGGCGCATTGCGAGGAATTCGGCCCGCGTGTTGGGACCGAACTCAGCGCAACGCGACCGTCGGGCCGTTCACGTCGAGCGGGGCGCAGCTGTCCTTGCCGACGGTCGTCGAGCACTTCGCCGCGGGGATCACGGGCCGGTAAGCCGGCGGCGTGCCGCCGGCGCGGGTGATCTGCGTGTAGGTCTGGACGGCGTCGGTCGGTACGCGACGCAGCGCCGGATCGCCCAGTGCGTCAACCGAATACAGGCCGAAGCGAGGACGGTAGCTGCCCCACTCGTAGTTGTCGACCAGCGACCAGTAGTTGTAGCCGATGATCGGGATGCCGTCGGCCTTGGCGCGCTGCAGCCAGAACACGGTGTCGCTGAGGTACTGCGATCGCGTCACGCCGTCGGTGCGCGGTTTCGCGTTGTCGGTGACCATGCCGTTCTCGACGACATAGATGGGCAGGCCGGGATACCGCTGGGCGTAGTGACGCGCCACGTAGTAGATGTCCTCGGGCTGCAATTTGATGTTCCACCGCGCCGCCATGCTCTGCGCCGACGCGGGATTGTCCGCGGCCGTACCGGTGTAGTAGTCGAAGCCGAGGTAGTCGAGGCTGTCCCGGACGCGGTCGAAGAACGAGCCCTCGATGCCCGTGACGCCGAATCCGCTGAACTGCGCCAACACTTCCGGCGGAATGTAGGCCTCGTTGGTGGTGACCTTGGCCTTGGGGTCGGCGTCGTGGGCGGCGCGGTAGACGGCGCGGTGCGCGTCCGCGACGCGGTCGAGGAACGTGCCGAATTGGTCGGGTTTGATGGCGCCGGTGCGCAGTTCCATCGCGCCGAAGGCCAGTGGCTCGTTGATGCTCACCCACAGCACGCCCTGCCCCGCGTAGCGTTTGGTGATCGCCGTGGCGAAGTCGTCGAACGCGGCGACGTTGTTGAGGAAGCCGCCGCGGTCCGCGATCCAGCCGGGGTAGACCCAGTGCATCAGCGTGATCATCGGCGTCATGCCGTTGGCGAGCAGCGTCGCGACCACGTCGTCGTAGTAGGCGAGTTCCTTCTCGTCCCACACGCCGGGCTGCGGCATCACCCGCGCCCATTCGACGCCGAAGCGAAAAGTGTTGACGCCCATGGCATGCGCGTTGGCGATGTCCTCCTTGTAGCGGTGCCGGAAGTCGTCGGCCTGCTTGTAGGGCTCCACCGGAGCTGCGCTCAAGGCGTCGGCGCCGGGCGGGACGGGCTTGCCCGCCGTGCGGTCGACGTAGCGGCGCCAGTTGCTGTCGGGAGCGTCGCCTTCCACCTGGTAGCCGGCGGTCGCGGTGCCCCAGTAGAAGTTGCGATTCCACGACGAACTGGTGTCCGTCCGCTCCTGCTTTGCGTCCTGCTTCGCGCCGCAGGCGGACAGGCCCAGGGAGAGGGCAACGGCTGACGCCACGACAACCCGGTTCCACTTCATACCAAAAACCATACACTGCACTGTTTTGGTCAGGACAGTAATGCGCCCCACACCGCGCGCACGTGTGCGCCCATGTCGATCGATCGATCGGACATCCACTGGATCTGAATCCCGTCCGCTGCCGCGATCAGCGCGGTGGCGGCGAACTCGGCGTCGACGTGGGCGGGGACCGTGCCGGCCGCCTGCCGGCGGCGGACGTAGTCGCTGATGGTTGCGCGCATGCTCTCGTATCGTTGGCGCAGGTAATCCGCGGCCGGATGAGACGGGTCGACGGCGGCGGCCGCAGCCAGGGACAGATAGACCGTTCCCGATCCGGGCTTGGCGGCCTTGTCCACCATCGCCTGTGCCATGGCCTCGCCCGGGTCGATGTCGACGTCCGAATTGCGGTACCGCTCTTCGAATTTCGCATCGGCGTCGCGATGCAACTCGGTCAGGAGAACGTCACGGGTGGGGAAGTAGTGCATCAGGCCCGCCAGGCTGATGTTCGCCTCATTGGCGATCACCCGCATCGACGCACCGGCCTCACCGTCGCGTTCCAGCACCGCGAGCGCGACGGCCTTGATCTCCGCGCGCTTGGCCTCACCCTTGGCGTATCGCCCCACAGTTGGCATGACGTGAGGCTAGCGACCCCCGCGGCAGGAAGGGTCCGAAGCCGGCCGCCTACCGCCGTCCGGCGCTGATCATGTCGGCGCGGGGCACAACCTTGACCCGCTCGCGGCCCTGCTGCGCGCCGAGGGCCATCTCGTGGGCGTCGAGGCGTTCCCATTCCGCCCACGTCGTGTAGTCGATGCCGCTGCCGGCCAGGTGTTCCAGGATGGCATCGGGCTCGCCGATCTCCGGTGCGCGCAGTCCCGGCAGGTCGGCCAACAGGCTGGTGATCGTCTCGGACGCATCGGATTTGGTGTGTCCGATGAGTCCGATCGGCCCGCGCTTGATCCAGCCGGTGACGTAGGTGCCCTCGATCAGTTCGCCATCGAGGTCCAGGACCCGCCCGGCGTCGTGGGGGACCACACCGGCGTGGTGGTCGAACGGTAGATCGGCCAGGTGTGACGAGAGATAGCCGACGGCGCGGTAGACCGCCTGCACCGGCCAATCGGTGAATTCGCCGGTGCCCCGGGCGGTTCCGTCGCCGATCAGTTCGGTGCGTTCGGTCCGCAGTCCTTCGACGCGGTCGGTGCCGAGCACGGCGACGGGGGATTGGCACAGGTGAATGTGGATGCGGTGCGGGGCGCCGGTGGGCTCGACGTCGAGGTAACGCATCATGGTGTTGACGACGAGCTTGGTGGACTTGCTGGTGTTGATGGCCTGCTGGCTGGCCTCGTCGATCTCGAAGCCCTCCGGGTGCACGATCACGTCGACGCTGGGGGAGTGCGACAGCTCGCGGAATTCCATCGGCGAGAACTTGATCTGGGCCGGACCGCGCCGGGCGAACACATGCACGTCGGTGGCTTGATTCAGGGAAAGACCTTGGTACACATTGCCGGCGATCTCGGTGCTCAACTGCTCATCGGCGGGCTTGGCCAGCATCCGGGCGATGTCGAGTGCCACGTTGCCCGCGCCGAGCACCGCAACGCTCTTGGCCTCCAGCGGCCAGGTTCGTGGCACGTCGGGGTGGCCGTCGTACCAGGACACGAAGTCGGCGGCGCCGTAGCTGCCGGGCAGTTCGATGCCGGGGATGTCCAGCGGGCGGTCCGCGCGTGCCCCGGTGGCGAAGATAACGGCGTCGTAGTGGCGACGCAGATCGGACAGTTTCAGATCGGTGCCATAGTGCACGTTGCCGATGAAGCGGATCTCGTCGCGCGAGAGGACTCGCCGCAGCGCCTTGATGATCTCCTTGATCCGGGGATGATCGGGTGCCACGCCGTACCGGACCAGCCCGTACGGGGCCGGCAGGCGATCGAACAGATCGACCCTGGCCTGCGGGTATTCGTCGACCAAGATGTCGGACGCATAGATTCCGGCCGGACCTGCCCCGATCACCGCCACGCGGACGTCACGCATTCAGCACTCCCTTAAATTAGGTAAGGCAAGCCTAAATTGGTACGCAGGTACCGCAAGGCCTACGTCACGGCGACGTCGGAGACTCTCGTCACACAGCAGCGGATCGGAGGTAGCGCTTGCGCACCAAGAAATCACCAAGGCATCGGCCGCAGCCTTGGGCGTGACCACGACAACCGCGAATCCCGAACGGCACCACCATGACCCACCCAACTGAGCAGAGGCAGGCCACGACGATGACGAGGCTGGCCGTGATCGCTGTGACCGCCATCGCGACCACCATGGCCGTGGCCGCTTGCTCGACGGCCGGCACGCCCGCTGTCCGGGCCGACCCACAACCGACGCTCGGCCGTGCCTGGAACCCGAGTGCGCGCGGCTACGGCACGGTGCAGCCCGCCCGGGTCTTCAACGGCGGCGACCCGACGGGCGATATCTGGGGCATCACGTGGTCGTCCTGGGGCGGCGAACGCGCTACAGGGACGGGCACGTCGTACGGCATGCCGCCGGGCGTCGTCAGTGTCTCGCAGTCGGTCAAGGAATCGGCGACGATCGTGGCCTACAACCTCGGCTACTGCGACGGCCAGCTGATGTACCAGGCGGCGAAGTGGTACTTCCCCGGTTACGGAGAGTCGTTCAACCCGGCGGGGCACTACAACATCTGCACGGGCGATTACGTCGACGGCATCTGACGTACAACCCTGAGCGGCAACAGGTTCCGTCACATCGCGAAACCATGCCAAGCGAGTCAAACTGATCCAATCGATTGACGGCGCCGGGCGCGGACGATTGTGTCGGAGCCATGAAGAGTTTCCTTGCCGCCGACGCATTCGCGGATCGGACGGTCGTCCTCATCGGCGGCGGCACCGGAATCGGTCTCGCGGTCGCCAGATTGGTGGTGTCCGGCGGGGGTGCGGTGGTGCTGGGCGGGCGCCGTGCCGGTGTGCTCGAGAAGGCCGCCGCCGATCTGGGCCCGGCGGCGACATGGCAGGTCGTCGACACCGCCGACGAGCGCACCATAGACGCCCTGTTCGCCCGGTTCGACGCCGTCGATGCCCTCTTCACCACCGCGGCCACCTACGTCACCGGATCGATGCGCGAACTCTCACTGACCGACGCCGCGTCGCCGTTCGACTCGAAGTTCTGGGGTCAGTACCGCGTCGTCAAGGCCGCGCTGCCGGTGCTGACCGCCGATGCGTCCGTCGTCCTGATGGCCGGGGCGGCCAGTGTGCGGCCGGCCGGGGCGGCGCCCGCCTACGTCGCGGCCAACGCCGCCATCGAGGGACTGGCCCGCGGGCTGGCCGTTGAACTCGCGCCGGTACGGGTGAACGCGATCTCGCCCGGCACCGTGGACGGCAACTTGTGGAATCAGCGGCCGCAGGCCGTCCGGGACGCGGCGTTCGCCCATTTCGTCGAGGCCTCGACCACCGGGAAACTGGCGCGGGAGGACGAGGTCGCGGCCGCCGTCGTTCATCTGTTCCTCAACGGCGCGACGACGGGGTCCACGATCTATCCCGACGGCGGGTACAGCTTGCGTTGACACAGCTCGCCACCCCGGCCGGCGCCGCGAAAAATGTTCGTGCTGAGTGCAATCGGTGTCTGATGCGCGAGATGTGGGCACGGTGGAGTAGTGACCCGACAAATTCGCTTCAACGCTTTCGACATGAACTGTGTCGCTCATCAGTCGCCCGGACTGTGGCGGCATCCAGAGGATCAGTCCTGGCGCTACAAGGACCTGGAGTACTGGACCGAACTGGCGAAGTTGTTGGAGCGCGGCAGGTTTGACGGCCTGTTCATCGCCGATGTGCTCGGTACCTACGACGTCTACGGAGCCAGCGACGAGGCCGCCATCCGGCAGGCCGCGCAGATCCCGGTGGGCGACCCGCTGCTGTTGGTATCGGCGATGGCGTTGGTCACCGAGCATCTGGGCTTCGGCATCACCACCGGCACCGGGTTCGAGCACCCGTATCCCTTCGCTCGCCGGATATCGACCCTCGATCACCTGACCAAGGGCCGCATCGGCTGGAATGTGGTCACCGGGTATCTGCCCGCGGCGGCACGCAACATGGGGCAGACCGACCAGCCGGCCCACGACGCCCGTTACGACCACGCCGACGAATATCTCGAGGTGCTCTACAAGCTGTGGGAGGGCTCCTGGGAGGACGACGCGGTGGTCCGCGACCGCGAGCGCGGGGTCTTCACCGACCCGGACAAGGTGCACCACATCGGGCACTCCGGAACGCATTTCAGCGTGCCGGGTGTGCACCTCGCCGAGCCGTCGCCGCAGCGGACCCCGGTGATCTACCAGGCCGGCTCATCCCCGCGCGGGGTCCGGTTCGCCGCCGAGAACGCCGAGGCCATCTTCACCGCGGCGCCGACCAAAGCCATTCTGGCCGAGACGGTTTCGACGATTCGCCGGGAGCTGGAACTGGCCGGCCGGGATCCGTACTCGGCCAAGATCTTCAATCTGTCGACGGTGATCACCGCGGCCACCGACGACGAAGCGCACGCCAAACACCGCGAGTTGCTCTCCTACGGCGACCCGGAAGGCGCGCTGGTGTTCATGTCCGGGTGGATGGGTGTGGACCTGGCCCGGTACGGGTTGGACGAGCCGATCGGCAACGTCGACTCGAATGCCATCCTGTCCGCCGTCAAGGCGTTCCAGTCGGCCGACCCCGATGGCCGGGAGTGGACGGTCCGCGACATCGCCGAGTGGGGCGAGATCGGCGGCATGGGTCCACGGATCGTCGGCTCGGGCGCCACGGTGGCCGACACCTTGCAGGAGTGGGTCGCCGAGACCGACGTCGACGGTTTCAACCTCGCCTACGCCATCACCCCCGGTTCCTTCGCCGACGTGATCGAGCACGTGGTTCCGGTGCTGACCGAACGGGGTGCCTACCAGGCGGACTATCAGCCGGGGTCGTTGCGGCACAAGCTGCTCGGCAACGGCGACCGGCTGCCGCAGGAGCACCGCGGCGCGCGATACCGGGTCGGTGGCTCGTCGTCGACGATCATCGATCGTCCGTCCACGCTGCCGTCGTCGTCGGGATCGACCGCGGCGCAACCGGCGCGCGGCCGCTGAGTGGTCACCAGCGTCGCGGGAGCTGCGCCGGCTCCGGTTGAATCCTGAGCAGCCTGCTCCGGAACGACCTGCTCACTTTTCAACCGGAGCCGACAAGGAGGTGAGCGTTTCCTGGAGAGTCGTCAGGGAATAACCCGTCATCGTCGCTTCAATCGGGCGTTGTTGGCGCTGAGAATGCAGCTGGGGAGGATCGGCAAAGATGCTCGGCCTGCGGCCGACTGCCGTGGCGCCTAGCGTTCGGGATGCTGCACTGGTATCGCACAACGACGACGCCCCGATAGTCTCAGGCATCTGTCCTGTTAGTCGTAGTCGTTGTTATAGCGGGCCGCGATTTCTGCGATCTCTCGGCGAAACTCGTCAGCGGAGAACCTGTAGATGGCGCGTAATTCGGTGTCCAAGAATTCTGCATTCGAAAGCTTCGTCGCGAGGTCGAACAGAAGCTCGAGCTCTTCGGAACGGCCGTTCACCCAACTAATCAGCCGCATTTCACACGAAGTGCGGGTCGCCGCCAGAACGTCCGCGACATGAGAGGAATCGACTTCCCTTGTCCGAGTGATCAACTTGTCCGCCAGCAATGGAGCGTAAAGAGGCCAGTAGTCAAGCGGTTCGAATACCTCAAGGACGCCCCGGATCTCGTCGATGTCGCAATGTTCGATCTCCACAGCGAGCGCTTCCCCAACTTCGTTGTATAGCGTTTCGCCCACCGCAGTCTTTAGAACATCGCCGATCCCATCTGTCTCGCAGGCTATTTGATCGAATACCCAGCTCACCACTGCTTCGGCCTGCCCGCTGAACGCTTGTGGATAGTCGCCGCACAGGTCCACTATGGCTGCGCGATCTTCGCGGTAACAGGACAGTAGGAAAGTCAGTACTTCACGTGGGAAGCCTCGCGCGATGCGTGCGAGGGCACCCTGCACGCCGTAGGCGCTGATGTCTGAACGCCTTGCGAGAGCGAGGATCGCCGCCACGTCGGATTCGTCCAGCTCCTGTATCCAGTCCGCTCTACCAAATGTGCAGGCGCACTCGATCAGGCGTGTTGACGTTGACTGATCAATACCTGTCGCGATGAGAGACTCCGCAGTGCTTACCGGGTCTCGTGCGAGCAAGCGATGCGCGCCGGCGTGAAACTTCGCGCGCACTGCCGGAACAGCGTCTAGCACACCTCTGGAATACGCGGCGAGATGAGGGCCGCCAAGGTCGGTCCAGGAGTTTGTGTTGATCGCGTCACCGATTGCTGATCGGACCGCGTTGCGTTGGTGTGGACTGTCGTCCAGCCAGCTACCAAACTCGTTCGTGTCGAATGCGTTCCAGCCAGCTAGAGCGTAGACGAGAAGATCGTCGAGAGGCCCGGGAGGCCGCGCGGCGATGTCCTTAACGACTGCGGAACACTGGTATGTGTAGTTGTTTGCGAGGTACTTTCCCAGAAAGAGGAACGGCAGAGACTGACTGCTGTCCGCCAGCAATACTTCAAATGCCGTGCACTCAAGGCGATCTAGGACGTCGCTGATGTCTCCGACCCGCCACAGGCTGTCCCAGCAGCGAGCCAGCAAAGCATCGCGCTCACGGTCCATGTAATCGACGATGTCCTCGTCATCAGGCCGTGACGTGCCCACGTCGAGACCGCTTTCAAGATCTGCGATGCTCGGTGCAGTGTACCCATACCGATTCGGTAGGCCGAAGTGATGTGAGCCCATCAATGCGTCTGCGAGTTCGTCGCCATGGTTGTCGAGAATCGTTGCTATTTCGATTGCTAAACAACGGATTTGAAGGCAACGTGCATGCTGCGCTTGCCAAGATACGGATTCGCGAACCAGACGGCGGATCACAGGCGAGGTGGCTTTGGCCGCAATTGTTGCCAAGGTGGTGACTGTCGCTAGGTCATCTGAGTCCCATGCTTCGAGGTCTTCCGCGGTCGGGTTGAAACCGTATAGGGCTTGAGGCGGTCTCAATGCGGACTTGAGTATCCGCACGGCCTCAGCGGCTAGTCCGACGTGTTCAGTTGTCGCGCTTTCCAGGAGGACCTCGCGGATTGCGTCTCGCGTCGGGCGCGCCCAATCGGCATTGATCAGATAGGTATTGAAGCTGACAACGCGTGGCGCCGTTTGGCCGGCGATCTCGCCTTGTTTGGTGAGGAGCGGCTTCAATGCGAACAGTGGATATGCCTTCGGAGTCGGTGCGTAGGTCGAGAGCCAAATTCTGACGCGGTCTATGATTCGTTGTGGCACAGTCTCGTCGGGGAGCCTGCCGAGTTCGGCTAGGGTTTCTAGGGCTTTTGTTGCGGCGTCGGGGTGCATGGCCGGCATAGGTGCGAGTTCGCGGTGAAGTGCCCATAGCCCATCGAGCGCCTGCTCGAGTAGTTCGGGTGCTGTACGTGCGCACTGAGCGAGCAGGGGTGCCATCTCGATCTTCACATCCGCGGCGCTCAGTTCGTGCAAGCGCCATGTCCTTCTCTCCTCCCGCTCGAAATGGGTCGCGGTCAGCGGGCCCCTTTTAGGAGGCGGCACTTCATCCAAATTGGCGAGGTCGGCGAGGCGGTTGCGAACCTCCGCTAGTAGGGGCATGAGCCCGTGTGGCTGGGTGTAGCTCAGGGCGGCAAGGCGTTGCACTGCTTCGTGTAGGCCGATCACGTCGGTGTGTCGCCTGCCATGAGGATGGGACCAGTGTGACCTGATTTTTGCCAGGGTGATGGGACCACCTGGATTGCCAGTTA
>NZ_JBJIAK010000037.1:0-63849 GCF_045310915.1 Mycobacterium sp. SMC-17
AGCGTTCACCATGACTCGTTGATCACAACGCGTGAACCACGCCAGATCCGAAGTCCACCACTCCCCGGGACGCTATCATCAGCGGGATCCGATTCGGCTGCCCGCGCGCGAAGTTCATCGGCTCGTGCGCGCGCTGCTGCGGCCAGCTCTTCTGCGGCGAGTGCTTCGGCCTCCGCCTGGTTGATCAGCCCCGGGTCGACAGGCTGTGCCCGGCCGTCTTCCGCGGCGGTGTCTGTGGCGTTCACCTGCGTCGCGGTATCAGCGCGGCTGAGTAACCGCATGATCCACCTCCGGTTCGCTGCTGATCGTGGGTACTAGTGCCCGTTGGTGCCATTCCCGTTCTGGCCATGATGTTTTCGACGCTAATCCGGTCGAGTTCCGAATGGTGAAGGGTTCCCGCCCAGCGGTTGACGGCCGCCTGGTGCTCGATGAGTCACCAATTTCGTAGTGAGCACAGCGCACCGCTGGCGCCGTTCGATCGGTTGACGACCTGCCCATCGACGGTGAGTGTGCAGCGCAGCGTCTGGCCGGGCTGTGATGGCTGACCGGCTGTGGTGACCGTGACCATCGCCCACTGGTCGGGGTCGTCCAGGGTGGCTTCGTGAACCCAGGGCTTTCCGGGTTCGAGATGTACGTCGTCTCTCGGGCTGAATTCATAAGGGTTGTGGCTGTATTCGGCCCACGTGGGCGGTTGGACATCGCGGTAGTAGATGCCCGCGTTGGTGGCCAGATCGGCCGTGACGGTGTACGTCACGCGGTGCGGCGTCGAGTCGCTGTCTGCGGAAGCGGAATGTGCTGTCGCGGTACCGAAGGCGATCACGAATACGGCGCCCGCCGCTGCTCGGCGTGGTGCTCGATCGATTCGCATCGCAGACTTCCTCCATGGCGGTAGATCCGTAGTCAACGGTGACACACCATCGACCCACGCAGGGTGCGATGACCGCCTGGCGGGATTTTGGCTGTCGCCCAATGCGGAAAGTTGGACAGTAGTAGCTGTACCGATTGTGCGGCAGCATCTTTCGATGAGCCGAAGTGGTCGGACTCGCGCCGTCTGGTGTCCACCGACGGGCGGCAAAGGGGTTCGCCGCAAAGGAGCAGGCCTTGCAGATATCAACGACATCGATCGCTGCGACGGCGGTGACTGTCGGGCTGTTGACGGGGTGGGATTGTGGCATCGCCGACGCCTCGAACGACTGGGGTCTCAATGGCACCTATGTCGCAACGTCCAATGGTGAGTGGGCCAAGACCAACGACATCTATCACGACGAGGCGAGTATCCGCAGCACCTGGACGATCAAGACCGAGTGCAGTTATCCGACCGAATGCGCAGGCACCGTCGCGAGCGACTGGGGATGGAACGCGCCGATCTACATGAAAAGCGGCGTCTGGTACGTCAAGAAGACGGTCGACAACTGGCAGCCATGTGCAGATGGCACTGCAGGGCCGGGACTTCAGGTTTTCAGGTTCTACCCGGCTACCTCAGATGGGGCCGGCGCGGACCCGACATCGTCGACACTGATGGGCGAGGACTCCACCACCGGAGTCAGCGGCTCGTGCGGAAGTAGCAGGGTCCTCTTCATCACGATGCCCTTCAAGCTGGTCAAGACCGCCTGACCCAGGTACCCACTGCGGGGCCGGCCCGCCCTGAGAACGTGCCGGCCCAACGTTGTTCAATCAGGCGGTGAACAGGTCCCGCCACGTCCGTTCTCCGCTCCGCGGAG
Source organism: Mycobacterium sp. SMC-17 (assembly GCF_045310915.1). Lineage (NCBI taxonomy): Bacteria > Bacillati > Actinomycetota > Actinomycetes > Mycobacteriales > Mycobacteriaceae > Mycobacterium > Mycobacterium sp. SMC-17. The sequence continues at coordinate 1,722 of NZ_JBJIAK010000037.1, forward strand.
CCAGATCCTTCTGGCGGTAGACCTTTCCATCCGGACCCGCGTAGCGTCCGGTGGCTGGGTCATACGTGGCGATGGCGACCGACGGGCCCTTCGAAGTCTCGGGAATGAAGGCGCTCGGAGCCACCGGCGTGGGCGCGGCACCATCCGGCGGCGGCGGGGGAGTGTCCGGTGCGGCCTCGCCGGCCGGCGGTTGACCCGTTGTCGGCCTCGGCGTTCCGTCGAGTGGTCCGTAGATCGTGCTGTCATGATCGACCCGAGAATCCGGCGGGATCCCCTGAGCGAGCAGGTTGGGGTCGATCGGATACGGGCCGAGAGCATGCTGGCGCATCGCCAGGGGCTGATAAGGCTTGTCGCTATCGCAGATTTCGACTGTGGGAGCGCGCTTTCCGGGGTTGCCCATACATGGGTAGTTCCGCGCCCCGCGTACACCGATCGGCGAATCCTGCGGCAGCTTGCAGTAGAGCCCGTCGGGGGTGTCGACATCACTGGTGTCTTCCGGTGAGCGCCAGGACGACGGCGGGAGGAAGCCGACGGTGCAGGCCGGCGGATCGCCGATGTTCAGGGTGAAATCGCCCAAAGCCATGCCCGTCGGATTGTTCTTGGGTGCACCGTAAGACTGGGTGGACGACACTGTCGGTGGCAGCAGCACCAACAGTTGTTCGAGCGACGGGTGGTAGGTCACAGCCACCTGCCCGAGGGTTGTCAGGTTGGACAAAAGCAGCGGCAGAGTGGGCTTTACCTGGTTGAACAGGCGGGAGCCCTCGTCCGCGGCGTCCGGCCCGTCTTTGAGAAGCGTCCTGACTTGGGGGTCGTTCTGGACGAGTTGCCGGCTGAGTCCCGCGACGCTGTGGGCCCAGGTCCGGATGGCATCGACGGATTGAGCTTGGCCGTCGAGCAAGGGCCTGCTGTCATCGATGAGCGCTCGAGACTGATCGCTGACGCTGTTGGCGTCGGCGATCAATTTCGACGAGGAATCCAACAGGGACCCGGCGTCGTAACCAGAGCCGTTGAACGCCTTGAATGTTTCGTCGAGCAGCGGGCTGATCTTGTCTTTCGGGATGCTGTCGATGAGCGCACTGGCTTGATCGAGCATCGGTCCGACAGCTTGGGGAATCGATGTTTTCGACGCCGGAATGACCGATCCGTCGTGCAGGTAGGGGCCGGCATCGTTATGGGGTTGCAGGTCGACATATTGCTCACCGACGGCGGACACGCTCAGTACCGCGGCGTGCAGGTCCGCGGGAATCTTCGACGCATTGTCGAGCGACAGGGTGGCGACGGCACCGTCACGGGTGGGCCGGACATCGGTCACCTTGCCGACCTGCACGCCGCGGTAGGTGACATTCGAGAACCGGTACAGGCCACCGGTGGCCGGCAGTTGCAGGCTGACCGTCATGCGCCCGAGCCCCAACAGGGTGGGTGCCTGCAGGTAGACGACCAGCATCACTGCCATACCGATGATCGAGGCGGCCGCGAAGAGGCCGAGCTGAATGCGTACGAAGCGGGTGAGCATCAGTTGCTGCCGCCGTTCGGATTTGTCGGGGCGGCGAGTGCCGGCGCCGGCAGCGTCGCAACAGCTTTCGGCGGCGCGGTCAGCAACGTGCCCAGCGGGTCCTTGGTGTAGTTGGCGTACCAGGGGTCGCCGGGAGCGGGAACCAAAGGGGCTCCTTCCTGTCCCCAGCGGGTGCCCAGCAGCAATCCTCGCTTGAGCCGGGGGATCGTGAAATCGAAGGTGATGAATTCGTTGAGGTAGTCACCGCGAATGCCGCGGTCGATGAAGTTCTGCGGGTAGGGAAACGTTGGCGCAAACGCCAGCACAGTGCCCAGATTCGGTCCGACGTCGGCCAGGGCGCGGAGGGTCGGTTCCAGGTTGCGCAGGTTGGTCACCAAGTCGTCTTGGGTGGCTTTGATCAGTTTGGTGGCTGTATTGCTGAACACGCCGAACTTCTCCAGAGCTGTTGTGATACGGGGCTGCTCTTTGATCAGCACATCCAGCGCGGGCGGGATTCGTTGCAGGGCTTGGGTGATCACATCGCTCTGGCCGGCCATGGTTCCTGCCAGGCGAGTGAGCGCGGTGATGGAGGCATTGATGTCGTCTCGCTGATCGGCGAAGATGCCGACCACATTGTTGAGGCGCGTGAGCAGGTCGCGGACCTGGTCCTGCCTGCCGTTCAATGCGTTGTTGGTCTCGGTGACCAGCTCACCGACCCGGCCGAGTCCGCCGCCGTTGACGAGGACCGATAGCGACGACAACGTCTGTTCCGTCGACGGGTATGTCGACGTCCGGTTCAGCGGCAGGGTGGTGCCTGGGGACAGTTGTCCGGAGGGCGCCTTCCCCGGCGGCGGATCCAGCGCCAGGTGCATGGACCCGAGCAGACTGGTCTGCCCAACGGTCGCTACCGCATTCGCGGGGACCACGGTGCCAGGTTTGACCGACACCTCGACGTCGGCGCGCATGTTGCGCACCGACATTTTCGATACGCTGCCCACGATGACGTCGCCGATCATGACCGGCGAATTCGCCTCCAGGGTACCGACATTGGCGAGTTCGACGTGATAGATCGCGGCGTTGGCCCCGCGTCCCACCGTGCCCGGCAACGGCAACGAGTTCAATCCGTGGAATGCACAACCGGTTACCGACAGCAGGGAGCAGGCCGATAGCGCCGTGAGGCGGGCCAGGGACCGTCGCTTCATCACGGGGTGCCTCCTGGGTTCGGCGCCGCGGGAGCGGCTTCTGCGGGAAGGAGCAGGTCCCGGACTGTGGGTGCTTGTGGCGATGACGCGGCGGCTGGTTGGGGGACCGGCGCGCCGGGGAACAATGCGGGCGCGGGATCGGCCGGTAATCCGTTGGGCGCGTATGCCCCTGGGGGGCCCGGCGGCGCGCCCCACCCGGCGGGAGGGGTGACGTCGTTGGTACCGGTGTAGGCCGACACCGCCGGGGGCTCGGTTGGGGACTCGGCGCGGGAACCGCTTCCGCCGGGGGCGAGTTTGGGGTCGGTGTAAACCAGATTCTCCGGACTCGGTGCCTTGCGGAGATAGACATTCGTCGGCAGTGGTAGGTAATTGAAGTTGATCAGCGACAGGGCTGGGCCGAGATACTGCGCGCACAACTTCGACGATTCGGCTGCCGTGGCATTCTTGACTGCCGCAATCGCTGAGCAGACCACCGACACGGGATCGGCGAAGTTCGACATCGCGAAAGCGCCGACGGCCGTACCACTGTCGGGGTTGTAGATGTTGTAGCCGTTGGCGATGGCGTTGGGCGCCACGTGCAGCACATTTTCCAGCTTGAGTTTGTTGTCGACGAGGTTCTGGGTGACGTTCGTCAACCGCTGCAACTGTTCGACGGTCTGATCGCGGGTACCCGCGACGAAGCGCCGCACCTCGCCGACGGCGGAAGCCAGGTTCGTCAGGGCGGCATCGAGATCGGACCGCGCGCCGTCGACGACGCTCGTGACACTCGCGAGGCGGTTCTGGAACTCGACGATCTGGGTGTTGCTGTCGCGCAGCGCGGTGACGAAGGTCTGCAGATTCTTGATGATCTCGACAATGTTGCCGCTGCCGTGCGCCAATATGCGTCCGATCCCCGAGAGTTGGCTGATCGCTTGGTGCAGTTTCTCGCCGTTGCCATCCATCGCGGTCGCGGCACTGTCGATGAAACGGCTCAGTGAGGTAGCGGCGGATCCGCTGACCGGACCCAAATCGGTGGCCAGCCGCATGAGCTGGTCTTTGACTTGGTCCCATTCCACCGGTACCGCGGTCCGCTCAACGCCGATCCGCGCACCATCGGCCATTGTCGGGCCGGCATCTTCGTACGCGGGCGCCAACTGCACGTAGCGGGCGGCCACCAGGTTCTGCGCCATGATGATGGCTTTCGCGTCTGCCCGGATCGGTACGCCATGATCGATCGAGAGCGTCAGCCGGGCTTGGCTGCCGGCAGGTTCGATGCTGGTGATCGTTCCCACTTTGACGCCGGCGACGCGGACTTCGTCGCCCGGGTAAATCGCGGTGGCGGAGGTGAAGTACGCGGTGATGGTGGTGGGACGGAAAACGGTCTGCCGCACGAGCAGCACGCCGCCGGCGAGCGCCAGCGCCACCAGTAGGGCCGCGGCGACACGTGTCAAGGGTTTGCGATGACGGGTGATCATCAGTGGCCTCCCGGAATACCGTTGTGGGGCCAGGGGAACTCGGCGCGTGGGCCGGCGTTGTCAGGCGGCTGGCCGGCGTTGGTGCCGCGACGGAATCCGAAGGCGTAGTCGAGGAACGGTTGAATGGTCTGTGAGGGGATGAGGTTGCCGACGAAGGCGTTGTAGTACCAGCCGTTGTTCACTGATTCGCCCTGCGTGACTTGATATTTGGCCAGTCCGGCGAGGGCCTTGGCGATGTTGTCGCGGTTCTTTTCAAGAATCGCGGTGACGGAGTTGACTTTCTGCAGCGTGGGCGCGAGAACCTTTTCGTTGTCGTGCACAAGTCCCGACAGCTGCTGAGAAAGCGCCGACGTGTTGGCCAGCAGATCGACGATCGCGTGCCGTCGCTGGTTGAGCACTCCGGTGAGCGCGTTGGCATCGAGCAGCAGGGTGTTCACCTGCGCGCTGCGCTGCGACAGAATGCCGGTTACGTCGGCCGCGTTCTTGAGCAGCGCGGCCAGGGATTCGTTGCGGCTGTTGAGCGTTCGTGACAGGCGCGTGAGCCCGTCGAACGTCGGTCCCAGTTGTGGGGCCATCCGGTCGATGGTTTCCGACAGCGTGTCCAGCGAGTGGGTGAGTGTTGCGGTGTCGGTCTCGGCGGTGTTGGAGGTGAAGTCGCTGACGGCGTCGGTCAGTGAGTACGGAGACCCGGTGCGGGCAAGGGGGATGGTGTCGGCGGCGTGCAGGCTGCCGGTTCCGGCGGGTTCCAGAGTCATCATCCGGGCGCCGAGGACGGTTGCTGTTCTGATGTGGGCGGTGGTCTGTGTGCCCAGCGTGACCGTGCCATCGAGAGTGAACGTCACCAGGGCGTTTCCGCGACTGAGGGTGACGGCGCTTACGGTGCCCTTGGTGACGCCGGAGACCTTGACGTCGTTTCCCGGCGACAGCCCACCGGCGTCGGCGAACACCGCGTGGTACCTGATCGACGTGGCCCACGACCACAGTTTCTGCGGTTGAAGGCCGACAGCGATGACGAGAATGACCAGCACCAAACCGATGAGTCCGGTGCGCATCAGTTGCGATCCGCGGTATTTCAGCATCAGGGCTCCCCGCAGCGTCCGGTGTTCTGCATGATCCAGGGGAAGTACGCGGTGCGGCCTTGCAGATCCGTCACGCGAACGTTCATGCCGCACAGGTACTGGTTGATGAAGCTGCCGTAGGCGCCGAGGCGAACCAATTTCCGGTAGTTGGCGGGCGCCTTCTGCAGCGCGAGATCCATGCGGGCCTTGTCTTTGTCGTTGTCCAGCAATGTGGCCATTCGATTGAGCTGGTTGACCGTTCCTGTGAGAGGCGGCCGGGCCTGTGTCATCAGTTCGGCCAGGGAACCTGTTCCGTTGTCCAGAGCGGTGATGGCATCGCCGATCGGGTCACGTTCCTGGGACAGGCCGGTGATCAGCTGTTGCAGGCGGGTTACGGCGCCGGAGAATTTGTCGCCGTCCTTGGCGACTGTCGCAACGACAGTGTTCAGATTGTCGATCAATTGTTGAACCGTCTGGCCGTTGTCGGCCAGTGCCGTCGTGAATGAAGTCGTTTGAGCCATCAGCGATTCCATGGTCCCGCCTTGGCCCTGCAGAATCTGGATCAGCGAATTGGTCAGCGCGTTGACGTTCTGGGCATTGAGCCCTTGGATGACGGGTTTGAGGCCGCCCAGGAGCAGGTCGAGGTCCAACGCGGGCTCCGTGCGGTCGGCCGAAATCTGCGTGCCGGCCTGTTGGATTTTGGTCGACCCCGGGTTGTCCACGAGCTCCAGGTACCGGTTGCCCACCAGATCGAGGTAACGCACAACGACTTTGGTGCCGGTGGTCAGCACGACGTCGCGGTCGGCGTCGAAACCTACGACCACAGTGTTGTCAGGTCGCAACGCGATGCTGTCGACCGTGCCGACCCGGATGCCCGCGACTCGCACGGAGTCACCGGTTTTCAGGCTGGAGGCGTCGGTGAACACTGCCGAGTAGGTGTTTGTCGAGCCGGTTCGGTATTGCCCGAGGATTGCGAAAAGCGCTGCGGTCACCAGGAGCATCGTGATGCCGAAGGCGCCGAACTTCAGAGCGGTCGAGTTGTGACGCGTCATCCGGGTTGCCCTGTCTGAGCAGTGTTGCGCGGTGGTCCGTCGAGCGGGCCGAACAGAGCTTGCTTGAGGGCATCAGAGTTCAACAGGATCCCTTGATTTCCGTACTGTGCGGGGTTGGCGTCGATGTCGGTGACCACGAACGGTGGCCGCTCCCCGAAGCCCACGTTGGGCAGGCCCATGCATTGCGGACCGCCCGACGCGGCGACCTTCGGCAGGTTGCCCGGATAGCGGTAGCGTTCGGTGCCCAGCAGGAACGAGTCCAGCAGCATGATCCCGGGCAACGGTTGCGGCGGTCCCATCGCGAGCGGCTCCATGCCCTTGAGCGCGCAGGTGAGTGCTTGGTTGTACTGATTGGTCAGGTTGGTCGTGGGTACCAATAGGTGCATGGCGTCGACGACCGCGTTGCTGTTGGTACCGACTACGTCATTGCCGATGTCTGCCAATCCGATGGCGCTCAGCAGTACCGAGTCGAGGTCCTGCTGGCGCTCGACGATGGTGTCGCTGAGCTGAGATGCGTTGCGTGCGGCGTCCATCAGATCGGGGCCGGCGTCGGCATAGGCACTGAGTACCTTTGGAGCAGTGGCGATTTCCTGGCTCATTGCCGGAAGGCTCGGATCGATCTTGGCGAGCATGGCGTCGAAATCGACCAGGGTCTGACCGAGTTTGTCGCCGCGGCCGCCCAGCGCTTGGGCCATGGCGCCGAGTGCTTCGTTGAGTTTCTCGGGTTGGACCTGGGACAGCACATCCACCAAGTGCTCGAAGACCGTGTTGATCTCGACGGTGACGTGGCCGGCGTCGAGAACCTGTCCCGCGTGCAGCGACTGGGCAGATGGTTCGGCCGGCGGCACGAGATCGACGTACTTGGCGCCGAACACCGTGCTGGACACGATCTGCACCCGGGTATTCGCCGGAATCAGTTGGAGGTAGTCCGGATTCATCGCCAGACGAATCGCGGCGCTGCCGTCCGGCCGATTCTCGATGGCGGCCACCTTGCCTACCTGCGCGCCATGGAGTTTCACCTTGGCATCGGGATTCATGATCAGACCCACGCGTGGTGAGAGCACTGTGACGGATGCCGTGGACGTTGCACCGCCGCGGAACAACACAACGGCACCGACGACGAGGGCAGCGGCCAGCCCCATTGCAGCACAGCCGGTGAGCAAACGTACTGAGTCACGTGACATTCGATGCCTACTTAGCCAGAGAGATTGAAGTTGCCGTTGGGCCCGTAGATGGCCAGTGAGATGAGCAGCGTGATGGAGACGACGACGATCAGCGAAGTGCGGACGGCATTGCCGACTGCCACACCCACCCCGGCCGGGCCGCCGCTGGCGAAGAAGCCGTAGTAGGTGTGCAACAGCAGGATTGCGAGCGCCATCAAGACCGCTTCCAGGAACGACCAGAGCAGGTCGATCGGGTTGAGGAACGTGTCGAAGTAGTGGTTGTACAGGCCGCCGGACTGTCCGAGTAGCACCACGGTGGTGAATTGGCTTGCGACGAAGGACAGGATCACCGCGATGGCGTACAGCGGTGTGATCGCGAGCATTCCCGCAGCGATACGGGTGCTGACAAGGTACTCGACAGATCGGATGCCCATGGACTCGAGTGCGTCGATCTCTTCGTTGATCCGCATCGCGCCCAACTGGGCGGTGACGCCGGCGCCGAAGGTGGCCGCCAGGCCGATCCCCGCGACGATGGGTGCCGAGATTCGGACGTTGATGAACGCCGCCAGGAATCCGGTCAGCGCTTCGATGCCGATGTTGCCCAGCGAGCTGTACCCCTGGATCGCCAGGACGCCGCCCGTGGCGAGAGTGAGAAATCCGACAATGACGACGGTGCCGCCGATCATCGCCAACGTGCCTGCGCCCATGCTGATTTCAGCCATGAGCCGGATCACTTCGCGTCGGTAGTGCGCGGCGGCGTAGGGCACCGCGGCAATCGCACGACCGTAGAACAAGATGTGATCGCCGATGCCGGAGGTGATCTTCACGGGCGTCTGAACGGCGCGTGTCAGCCGCGGGTACGTGGACCGAAGCGGCGCTGTGCTGCGGGTCATCGTGTGGTCATCTGGATGCCGATGGCGGTGACCACCACATTGACCACGAACAGCGACATGAACGCGTACACGACGGTCTCGTTGACGGCGTTGCCCACCGCTTTGGCGCCACCACCGGAGATGGTGAGTCCGCGGTAACAGGCCACTACGCCGGCGATGAGGCCGAACAGCGTCGCCTTGATGCAGGAGATGACGACTTCGGGAACACCGGTGAGCAGAGTGATGCCGGCGGCGAAGGCACCGGGGTTGACGTCCTGCACGAATACCGAGAACAGGTATCCGCCGAGGATGCCGATGATGACCACAAGACTGTTGAGGAGCAGTGCGACGAGTCCCGAGGCCAGCATGCGCGGGGTCACCAGCCGCTGCACGGGATTGATCCCGAGCACTTCCATGGCGTCGATCTCTTCCCGGATGGTGCGCGATCCGAGATCGGCGCACATGGCGGTCGCGCCGGCGCCGGCCACGATCAGGACCGTCACCATGGGACCGACCTGTGTGACAGCGCCGAACGCGGCACCGGCTCCGGAGAGATCGGCGGCACCCAGTTCGCGGAGCAAGATGTTCAGAGTGAACGACACCAATACGGTGAACGGGATTGCGACGAGAAGTGTGGGTGCCAGCGACACGCGCGCGACAAACCATGACTGGTCGAGGAATTCGCGCCACTGGACCGGCCTCTGGAACGCGAATTTGGCGGCGTCGGCCGTCATGGCGAACAACCCGCCGACCGCTTGCAACGGACCGGCGAACGATCGCTGCGGCATGACGTACTCCGTTTCTCTACCGGGACCTGCGGGTCAATGTGACCCGGGACACGTCCCACCGAGGAAGATTGGCAGCCGCGCTTCGGGCCCCGCCATCGCGATTCCCTCCTACCGGGATTTCGGGAATGGGCTGCTGCGTTCGGAGTGGATCAACTCTCGGCCCAGAGGTCGGCGGTGTGAGCTGCCGAATTCCCGCTCAGCGGATGCGGCCGTCGGTACGCCACAAGGGGCCAGGCACATTGGGAGTGGCGACTCCCTCGGTGGAGTCGGCGGCAAATCGATTGCGAGACAGCGAGTGCCGCGCTAGTTACGTCGACCGATGACCAACGCGGCGACGCCGGCAAGCGTGAGGATCGTGAGAGCCGTGATGTCGAATGCCGGCCGGCCACCGAGATCCCGGTCGATCACGTGCGAGACGACGTGGAGCGCTTCGAACGCGATGAAGCCGCCGAGCGCCACCTCCACGGGTGACCGCTGCGCCGCGGCCAGCAGCATCGCGACTCCGACACCGATCTGCAGGACGCCGGCGTCATGCAGAAGGTGGCGGTTGTAGGGCTCGAACGGTGCGAGCACCTCGAAGAACGACATCGGTGCGACGAACGCCCAGATGCCGAGGATCAGCGTTATCAGGCCGAGGATCGCGCAGGTCACCAGCACGATCCGCAACGGTGTTCGCGTCGTCATTGCTCGAGATTAGGCGCGCAATGGCCCAGTGTCAGGCGCCACTTTGGCGGTGGTACCGGGTACCACTTACGTCGCGCGAGCAACTGCGGCCGCAATGCTCCGCACGCCGGTGTCGATCTGCGACTCCGTCAGGTTGGCGTAGCCGAGAATCAATCCCGGTGGCGCACAGTCGGGTTCGGTATAGCACCAGGACAGCGGATCGATACGTACCCGCCGGCTCGCGGCCTCGCGGACGATGTCGTCGACGTCGCAGTCGGTGGGCAGGCGCACTGTGAGATGGACGCCGGCGGCGGCGCCGAGCACCTTCGCCTCGGGGAGGTACCGACCGAGCGCTGCCAGTAGTGCGTTGCGTCGGGCAAGATAGCGCCGGCGCATGAGCCGCAGGTGCCGGTCGTAGTCGCCGGAACGGAGCAGTGTTGCGAACGCGAGTTGATCCATGACCGAACTACCGGTGTCGGCAAGACTTTTCGCCGACACCACAGGACCGACAAGGTCCGGCGGTAGGACCATCCAACCGAGCCGCAAGCCGGGGGCCAGTGTTTTGCTCACCGAGCCGAGGTAGACGACGCGGTCGGGGGCCAGGGCATGCAGCGCACCGACGGGTGCGCGGTCGTAACGGTATTCGGCGTCGTAGTCGTCCTCGATGACAATATTGCCCGCGCGGGCCCATTCGAGCAGCGCTGTGCGACGGGCGGGTGACAGGACGACACCGGTCGGAGACTGGTGGGCCGGGGTTGTCAGCACCGCCGATGCCGCGGTGTTGGCGAGCGCGGCGACGTCGAGTCCGTCGTCGTCGACCGGAACGGGCAACGGCTCGATGCCGTGGTGACGGAAAACCATGCGGTGCAACCAGAATCCGGGATTCTCCATCGCAACCGCGCGATCTCCCACCACATGCGCGAGTAATGCGACGGCCTGCGTCGCTCCCGAACACAACACGACACGCTGCGGATCGGCCCGTACCCCGCGGGTGCGTCGTAGGTAGTCCGACACCGCGGTGCGGGCGTCGGGTAGGCCCTTCGATGAAACGTATCCGAGCGACTGAGATTCGATGGACGACAGCCCCTGACGCAGCGCGCGCAACCAACTGTGCCGGGGGAAGCTCGACAGGTCGGGCACTCCGGGTGCGAAGTCTATGTCGAATGTTCGACGGTCCGGGCGTGACGGTTGCGATTCCCCAGTGGCCGTGTCGACTGCGGCAACCGTTGTGCCAGAACCTTGTTGACTCTGCAGGAACCCCTCTGCGACGAGTTGGCTGTACGCGTCGACGACGAGGCGTCGCGACACCTGGAGGTCTGCGGCGAGCACGCGACTGGAAGGCAGACGGGTTTTCGGCGTGAGCCGTCCCGTCCGGATCGCGTCCCGCAGGCCATCGGCCAGCTGGCGATGCAGCGCGCCGGCACCACTGGTCCGGTCCAGCTCGATGAGCAGCTCCGGACCTGAAGTGGTACCCGATTCAATCGAAATATTGGTTCCTAACCTGCGTCCAATAGCGACCTAGCATGAGGCTATACCGCAGGCGCCGTCCGGTGGCGAGGGAATCGAGGAGAAAGCATCGTGAGAATCCTGAAGCGCATCTGGGTACACCTCGTGGTCCTGGCCAAGTCCCGCCAAAACCGTTGGGACCTCCCGGGTTGGCTGATCCGGCGCCCGCTCATCGCAGCAGCGAACGGGCTCTACGAAATGGCGCTGTTGTTCAGCGGCCGGGCGCCGACCGAACTGAAGCTGCTCGCGGGAATCAAAGCCGCGATGTTGACGCACTGTGAATTCTGCATCGACATCTCCGATACCCTCGGCCGGAGTGAGGGGTTCTCGGAGCAGAAACTGATCGCCTTGGTGAACTACCGGGACAGTGATGAGTTCACTCACCTCGAAAAGCTGTGCATTCAATTCGCCGAAGAGATGTCCCGTACGCCCGCGATCATCTCCGAAGGCTTGCGTGAGGAGCTGCTCACGCACCTCAGTAAGGCTCAGTTGATGGAAATCGCTGCCGAAATCGCCTGGGAGAACCAGCGTGGTCGGCTCAACCAGGGTCTGGGCATTCGGCCGATGGACACGGCGGGTGGAACGGTGTGCCTGATCCCGCAGCCCGAGGCGCGAACTGGCACAAACGATTCCGTCGCGTGATGCGCTGGCTGCCAAACGGGCGGGGCTGAGCCCATCACACTCTGGCCCAGGTGATTTCGCGTCGTGACAGTCGAGCGCGACTCGGGGAAGGGCCGGTCTTTTCGTCCGACGGCCGCCCAGCCCGCCCTAGGGCAGTCATCGACGTCACCTCCCATGCGGCCGGGACGCCGAACTCGCGCGCGACACCGTCACGATCGAACGCGCGGAACTGATGTGCACCGAGTCCCATGACCAGCCCTTGAATCGTCATGTGGGCCACCGCCTGTCCGAGGTCGTATCGCGCGAATTCGGAGAACTCCCAGTCCGTGTCTTCGACGAGGACGTGAGCCAGGTTCACGATCAGCAGTGCGGCATCGGGCGCCCAGCGCGCTGAGCTGGGTGCCAGGTGATTCACGATCCGAGAGTGGACGGGGTCGTCACGGCGCCCCACGATGAACATCCACGGCTGGGAGTTCCCCGCCGATGGTGTGAGACGGGCGGCGTCGAGCAGAACGTCGACCTCCGCGTCACTCAGGGTCGCGTCCCGGTCGAACGACACCGGGCTGAACCGCTCCACCAATAGGGGATGAACTCCGTCGGCCGCGCCATTCTCACACTCGGTCACACCAGCATCATGAGCGGAAACACCTTGTTTCACAACCAATGTGGGCGTGTCTCAAACTATTGGTGCCCGCCCGAGCCGTTGGGCGAGATTTCGTCCTGGTATTCCTTGAGGGCGGTGAGTGCTTTGTGCTCGGCGGCGTGTTCGGCGTCGGCGAGGGCGGCTTGTTCGACGGCGGAGTCGGCGAACAGGAAGCTGCCGGTGCCGGGGGATCCGGCGGAGCCGAGCTTGTTCATGCGCTTGGGCAGTGCGGCACCCTGGTATTCCAGCGGGATGGGGTGGCCGTGGTCGTCGACCGGTCCCAGGGGCTGGTGCAGTTCGACGTAGGCGCCGTGCGGCAGTCGCTTGATGATGCCGGTCTCGATGCCGTGCTCGAGGACGGCGCGGTCGCTGCGTTGCAGGCCGACGCACCAGCGGTAGGTCAGGTAGTAGACCACTGCTGGCAGGACGACCATGCCGATGCGGCCGATCCAGGTGGTGGCGTTCAGGGAGATGTCGAACTTGAGCGCGATGATGTCGTTCATCGCGGCCAGGGTCAGCACCATGTAGAACGCGATGGCCATGGCACCGATGGCGGTGCGGACCGGCACGTCACGCGGACGCTGCAGCAGGTTGTGGTTGGCACGATCACCCGTAACCCTGGCCTCGATAAAGGGATACGCGATGAGCAACGTGAAGACCAGACCCATGATCAACGCCACCGCGACCACAGCGGGGATGGTGTGGCCGAAGGGGTAGAACTCCCAGGCCGGCCAGATGCGCGCCAGGCCTTCGGTCCACATCATGTAGAAGTCGGGCTGGCTACCGGCGGACACCTGCGAGGGCTTGTAGGGGCCCAGTTCCCAGATCGGGTTGATCTGCAGCAGACCACCCATGATTCCGAGGACTCCGGTGACCATGGCGAAGAACGCGCCGGATTTGAAGGCGAAGACCGGCATGACGCGCACGCCGACGACGTTCTTCTCGGTGCGGCCGGGGCCGGGGAACTGGGTGTGCTTGCCGAACCACAACAAGATCAGGTGCGTGGCCACAAGGCCCAAAATGATTGCGGGAATGATCAATACGTGGAGCGCGTACATCCGCGGGATGATGGTCTGGCCGGGGAAGTCCCCGCCGAAGAGGGCCCAGTGCATCCAGGTGCCGATGACCGGAATGCCCAGGGTGATCGAGGACAGGGCGGCGCGCAGACCGATACCCGAGAGCAGGTCGTCAGGCAGCGAGTAGCCGAAGTAGCCCTCGAACATGGCCAGGATCAGCAGCAGCGCCCCCGTCACCCAGCTGGCTTCCCGTGGCCGACGGAACGCACCGGTGAAGAACACCCGCGCCATGTGCACCATGATCGACGCGGCGAACATCAGCGCGGCCCAGTGGTGAATCTGACGCACCAGAAGGCCGCCGCGGACCTCGAAGCTGATGTCGAGTGCGGACTCGTAGGCGCGCGACATCTGCACACCGCGCAGCGGCTGGTAGACGCCGTTGTACGTGACTTCAGCCATCGACGGGTCGAAGAACAGCGTCAGGTACACGCCGGTGAGCAGCAGGACCACAAAGCTGTACATGGCGATCTCACCGAGCAGGAAGGACCAGTGCGTCGGGAAGACCTTGTTCAGTTGCCGACGCACCGCCGCGGACGGGTGATACCGCGAGTCGATCGCATTCCCCTGGGCGGCGGCGCGATTCGACGCTGGCATGTGTCGTGGAGTTCGCGTGACCGTACCGGCCTTCATGTCCTGCCTCCTTTGATGAACGCCTTACCTCTGAGATGCATCTGGAGCCCGTTTTGTGACAGGTCCACAATGTGACGTGCATCACAAAGTTGGAGGCGCTACTTCTCGGCGAGCTGCTTGAAGTTGAGTAGCTGCCGTCGGGCCATCACTAGATCCCCCACACTGAGTAGGGGAGCGGCGAGCCGCCACGACTGTGGCGCAGTCACTTTCAGTACCAACCGAGTTCTGTGGTCATCGAGCGGGGTGAGCCGATAGGACATGTGAGCGCCCATGATCTGCGCCGTCAACTGCGCTTGGTGGTCCACCGAGAGCACCTTGCCCAGTGGCCGGCCGGCGCTGGCGGTGAACGGATCGCCGGGCCGGGGGTCGTTCAGGTTGTGCAGCTTGCGTGGTGACTCACGGCCCAGATTGTCGATCCAGTCGTAGGAGTACGGTGCCAGGCGCACTTGAACAAGCCACGGCCACAACCGATCTGGTGTGGTGTTGACAGTGACTCCGCGCCACGCCTCGAGCGATGGGCTGGCGACGTAGCTGTCGCAGTCGTAGCGCGCCATGGTCTCGGCGTCGGTGACGCCCCAGCGGTCACCGATCATCGGGTGACCACCTTGTTCATCAGGTATGGAGCAGCCGTGCGGTGGATGGGGCCGATGGCCCGCCAGATCACCGTCGCAGGCCGCTGCTGTTTGTAGTGCAGTGCGGTGATGAGTTGGCCCGTCGAGGCATCGACTCGTCGGAGGATCAGAGTTCCGTCCATCAGCGGCGATTCGGCCTCCAGGCGAACCGCATCGGGAGTCGACGCCGCGATACGCCAGCCGAGGACATGCTGCGATGAGTCCGTCGGCCCGAGCCGGAATCGCAGTAACGCCTTGTGCGCGAACCGGATTCCCTCGCGGATGGCTGGACCGGATTGCTCGAGAGCCTGCCGTGCCAGCGTTTCGGGCGTACGCGCGTCAGATTCGGCGACGGTGACTTCGAAGATGTCGAGGTAGTCAGCCTGCCGGAGGCTTGGGGGCAGAGCCACGCTTGCCAGGCTCACCTGGCGCGCATGCCCAACTGCCAACTCCGTCGCCATGACTACGAGGCTAGGTACTCATTGGCCGCTTGTCAGGGGCCAGTTTCGTGGCGGAACCGGGTACCACTCGGGCGGGCGCCGCGCGCTGATGACAAGTTCAACGAGCGTCGGGACGGCGAGACGGCAGCGATCGCCGCGTATGGTCCGGTGTGTAGACGCTTTGAGTCGGCAACGTCTTGAGGCACTGCAGAATTCGGAACGCGATGTACCAGGACCTTGGTGGCAGTTCTGTGGTTTTGGGACGGCGATGATCGCGTTGCCGGCTGTTGACGATCAAAACCGCGTCGTCCATCGCTCCTTTACGCAAGGTGTAGAACGACTTTCGGCAATTGTCGCACTCGTCGCAGAATGCCGAGCTCCCCACGGGACGCATCAGGTCACCCGATGGGCTTCACCACGATCAGCCGCACTGTCACCGGTGTCCTGATGTAGGCCCAAAAAGTCCTTGCGGTTCGAACATACGTTCGATACAATTGGGCATGGGAATCACACCGGATCTCAACGCTCTTCTCGAGCGCCTCCGCGACGTGGCCGTCCCCGACGACATGTCCCGGGACGACGCAGTGGCGGCCATGACGTGCGTGATGAAACTGCGCAATATGGCCGATCATCTGGCAGCGATGCTGACCGGGGTGTTGGACCGCTGCGGGGTGGCGGCCGCGCAGGGCCGGACGCCGCGGGAGTTGTTGATGGCGTTGGGGTGTGCGCCATCGGTGGCCGAGCGCTTTATCCGGGTATCGGCAGCCTTGTCGGCGTTGCCCACGCTCGCGGCGCATGCCGCTGATGGGGCGATCTCCGGGGAGCATGTCGATGCGATCGTCAAAGGCATCAACCACATCCGAGCCCGCGCACCCGGTGAGGTAGACGAGGAGACCCGGTTCGGGCAGGTGACCGATCTGTTGGGGCAGTTCTTCTCCGGCGCCACCCCCGCAGACATCGGGGCCCGCGCCCGCCGGTTGGGCAACCGGCATGCGGCCGCCGAAGGTGGCCTGCCGGCGGCCGAGGACCGGTCGGTCAACACCGCCGACCACCGCGTCACCAGCGACGGGCGGGTCCAGATCCGGGCGGACCTGGACGCCGAAGTCGGGGCCAAGTACATCGCGGCGATCGAACAAGGATCGGCGCCGCGGCCCGAACCCGACGGCAGCCCCGACACCCGCACGGCGGGCCGGCGGCGGGCCGACGCGCTGGAAGCGGTGCTGGACATCGCCGCCCGCGGCGGCGACACCGCTTACGCGCCGCGCACGCAGCTACTGGTGACCGTGCCCGCCGACGCCCCGGACCTGGCGGCGTTGGAATTCATCGGGTCGATCAGCACCATGACCCTGGAACGAATCTGCTGCGACACCACCGTCACCACCATGATCGTCGACGGCGAACACGTACCCCTCGATATGGGGCGGGAGAAACGTTTGTTCCCGGCGCACCTGCGCAAAGCGCTGTATTTGCGGGATCAGTGCTGCATCAAATGCGGCGCCCCACCCGGACGCACCCACGCCCACCACATCATCCACTGGACCCACCACGGTCAGACATCACTAGCCAACGGGTGCCTGCTGTGCCCGGCCTGCCACGCCAACGTCCACCACGACGGCTGGGACGTCGTCATGGGACTGGACAAACACCCCTGGCTCATCCCACCCGCGGCCGTCGACCCACACCGAAAACCCATCCCCGCCCACAACCGCCGCACCATGCGCCTCGACACAGCCGCCTAACACCTAAAGCATTGCGCACCTTGACAACTCAACAGTGTTCGGGGCCGGGTGTCGGCCCGCAGCCGGCCGCGGCGGCCCGGCCGTTGGTCAGCCACTCACCGCAGGAACTGACCCGCGTGGTTGGCCAGGTCGAGCACCGGCTGCGGGACGGCGCCCAGCGCCAGCGTCACAAAGGCGGTGAGCCCGATCATCGCGGTGCTCAGACTGCCCGACTGAACTTGCGGGCCGTCCTCGACCGCATCAGTGAAGAACATCAGGACGATCACGCGGACGTAGAAGTACGCGGCGACGGCGCTGACGATCACACCGATGACGACAAGCGATGCGGCACCACCTTCGGCTGCGGCTTTGAAGACGGCGAACTTGCTGACGAATCCACTGGTCAGGGGAATGCCGGCGAAAGCAAGCAAGAACAACGCGAACACGACACCGAAGAATGGATGCCGGCGTCCGAGTCCGGCCCACCGCCGCAGGTCATCTTCCTCGTCCCCGTCGGCGCGGCGCACCACACTCACGACCGCGAATGCGCCGAGCGTGCTGAAACCGTAGGCGAACAGGTAGAACAACGACGCCGACAGTCCGTTGTCGTTGAGCGCGATCACGCCGGTGAGGATGAAGCCGGTATGTGCCACCGAGGAGTACGCCAGCATGCGCTTGACGTAGTTCTGCGCGATGGCGATCACCGTGCCCACCGCCATGGACAGCACCGCGATGATCGACAGCACCGGCCGCCAATCATTGGCCAGCGCCGGCAGCGCCACGTAGCAGACCCGCAGCAGCGCGCCGAAGGCGGCGATCTTGGTGGCCGACGCCATGAAGGCCGTGACTGGTGTGGGTGCCCCTTGATAGACGTCGGGCACCCACGAATGGAACGGCACCGCACCGACTTTGAACAACAGGCCCACGCACAGGAGCGCGATGCCGATGAGCCCGAGGGAGGCCGGGCCGCGGCCGGCAGCGACGCCCGAGAGGCTCAGGCTGCCGGAGTAGCCGTAGAGCATCGCGACACCGAAGAGGAAGAACGCCGACGAAAATGCCCCCAGCAGAAAGTACTTCAGTGACGCTTCCTGCGACAGCAGCCGATTCCGGCGGGCCAGACCGCACATCAGGTACAGCGGCAGGGACAGCACCTCGAGCGCGACGAACATCGTCAGCAGATCATCGGACGCGCCGAACAGCATCATGCCGCCGAGCGCGAACATCGCCAGCGGGAACACCTCGGTCTGGGCGACACCGGTCTTGAGGGCGATCTGCTCGGCGGCGCTACCGGGCACTGTCGCGGCCTGCGGGGTGAACGCGGCCAGCCCACTGCCGTCCGAAACCCGTTGTGCCATCAGCAAGGTGGCCAACAGGCTGACCCCCAGCAGAGTGCCCTGCAGGAAGAGCGCCGGGCGGTCGATGGCGATGGCCCCGAGGACTGCAGGCCGGCCGATCGCCGAACCCAGGTGCAGCGCTTGGGAAACCACGGCCACCAGGGCCACCGCCTGGCCACCGATACTCAACACCACTTGGGCGCGGTACCGCGCCGGGCGCGGTGCGAAGGCTTCCACGAGCACACCTGCCAGCGCGATGCCGAACACGATCAGCATCGGCGACAGCAGGCCGTACTCGACGGACGGCGCGGGGATGGGCGTCACCGGGCGACCCCCTGGGCGGTACTCGACGAGGTATGTCCGACAGCCGGATTGATGACGTCCAACGCGGGCTTGGGGTAGACGCCGAGCACCAGCAGCAGGGCGACCAACGGCACGACCACGGCCAGTTCCCGCGGTACGAGGTCGCGCAGCTTGTCATTGCCGTCGGCGACGGGGCCCGTCATCATCCGCTGATACATCCACAGGATGTAGAGCGCGGAGAGCACCAGGGCCGTGGCCGCGACGGCGGTGACGGCCGGGTAGTGGATGAATGTGCCGACCAGAACCAGGAATTCGCTGATGAACGGTGCCAGGCCGGGCAGCGACAGCGTCGCGAGTCCGGCGATCAGGAACGTGCCGGCCAGTATCGGTGCGACGGTCTGCACACCGCCGTAGTCGGCGATGGCGCGAGACCCGCGGCGGGACACCAGGAATCCGGCGATCAGGAACAGCGCGGCGGTCGAGATGCCGTGGTTGACCATGTACAGCGCGGCGCCGGACTGCGCCTGCTCGGTCATCGCGAAGATGCCCAGAATGATGAAGCCGAAGTGCGAGATCGAGGTGTACGAGATCAGGCGCATGACGTCCGTCTGTCCGATGGCGACGATGGCCCCGTAGACGATGCCGATAACGGCCAGCGCAATGATCAAGGGCCGGAATGTCGCTGCGGACGACGGGAACAGCTGCAGGCAGTACCGGAGCATGCCGAATGTGCCCACCTTGTCGACGACAGCCATCATCAGGACAGCCGTGGCCGGCGTGGCGTGCACCGCCGCGTCGGGCAGCCAACGGTGCAGGGGCCACAGAGGTGCCTTGACTGCGAACGCGAACATGAACCCACCGAACAGCGCATTGGCTATCCCCGGGCTGATGTTGAGGGTGCCGTAGCGCACAGCGTCCGCGACGGCACGGAAGTCGAAGGAGCCGTGGTTGAAAGCGGGACTGTTGGCGGTGGCAACGTACAGTCCGATGACCGCGGCCAGCATGATCAGGCCGCCGAACAGGTTGTACAGCAGGAACTTCACCGCTGCTTTGGACGCGGCGGGCCGGTCCGCGCCGAAACCGCCGATGAGGAAGTACATCGGGATCAGCATGGCTTCGAAGAACACGTAGAACAGCAGGATGTCCAGTGACACCAGGGAGATCAGCACCATCGATTCGACGGCGAGGATCAGCGCGAAGTAGGCGTGGGTCGACTTGGCCTGCGCGCCGGCATCATTCGAGTCGCCGTCATTCCAGCCGGCGATGATCAGCAGCGGTACCAGGACAGCGGTCAGTGCGACCAAGACCAGGGCCACGCCGTCGACCCCGAGGATGTAGCCGGTGCCGAACGACGGTATCCACGGGTGGTTCTCGACGAACTGGTAGCGCGCCCCGGCCGGGTCGAAGCGCAGCGCCAGCACCAGCGCGATGACGAGCACCACCAGCGACACCGCCAGGGCCCCCCAGCGGGCGAAAGCCCGTGCGCCGGCGGGCAACAGGATCACTGCCGCACCGCCTGCCATCGGGACGGCCCACAACGCTGTCAGCCACCACATTCCGGTCACCACACCCTCACCGTGAGAATGGCGGCCGCAATCAATGCCGCTCCGGCCAACATGGACAGCGCATACGACCGGGCAAACCCGTTCTGCCAGCGTCGAAGATCCTGCGACCCGGTGCGGACCAGCGCGGCGAGCTCACGGGTGACGCCGTCGACCGCGACGTCATCGAAGTCGACAAGGTTCTCGGTGAGCCGCCGGCCCGGCACCATCAGCGCCCGCTCGTTGAACGCATCGCCGTACAGATCGTTGCGCGCGGCGACCGTCAACCCGGAGACGTTGACCGGGGCGCTGATCGGGACGGGTTGGCGCGCATACATCCGGTAGGCGATCGCGACGCCGACGCCGACCACCGCGAGCGTGACGACCGTGAGCAGCCAAGCGGGCACCGTATGCTCGGGCTCGTGGAAGCCGACGACCGGTTCGAGCCAGTGCTCCAACTTCCCACCGACGGCCAGCAGCGCGCCCGCGCCGATCGACCCGGCGGCCAACACCACCATCGGCCAGCCCATGACCGACGGCGACTCGTGGGGATGCGCCTCGGCGCGCCAGCGCTTTTCGCCGAAGAACGTCATCAGCATGACGCGGGTCATGTAGAACGCCGTGATGCCCGCACCCAGCAGGGCGGCGCCGCCGAACAGCAGCCCCTTGGCGCCGCCGGCCGCGAACGCGGTCTCGATGATGGGGTCTTTCGAGAAGAACCCGGACAGCGGCGGGATACCGATGATCGCGAGGTAACCCATGCCGAACGTGGCGAACGTGACGGGCATCGCGGTGCGCAGCCCGCCGTAGCGGCGCATGTCGGTCTCGTCGTCCATGGCGTGCATCACCGAACCGGCACCGAGGAACAGTCCGGCCTTGAAGAAACCGTGCGCCAGCAGATGCAGGATCGCGAGCGCGTAGCCGGCGGGTCCGAGACCCGCGGCCAGCATCATGTAGCCGATCTGGCTCATGGTCGACGCCGCGAGGGCCTTCTTGATGTCGTCTTTGGCGCAGCCGATCACCGCGCCGAACAACAGCGTGACGGCGCCGACGACGGCGACCGCCAACCGGGCGTCGGCGGACTGGTTGAAGATCGGAGCCGACCGCACCACCAGGTACACGCCGGCCGTGACCATGGTGGCCGCGTGGATCAGCGCCGACACGGGGGTCGGGCCCTCCATCGCATCGCCGAGCCACGACTGCAGCGGTACCTGAGCGGACTTGCCGCAGGCCGCCAGCAGCAACAGCAGACCGATGAGGGTGACGGTGGTCGCGGCGAGATGTGGCGCCTGCGCGAAAACACCCGTGTACGAGAGGGTTCCGGTGTGCGCGAACATCGCCGCCAGGGCCAGCGCCAGCCCGATGTCACCGACCCGGTTGACGACGAACGCCTTCTTGGCGGCCGCCGCCGCCGACGGTTTGTGCGACCAGAACCCGATCAGCAGGTACGACGCCAGGCCGACGCCTTCCCACCCCACGTACAGACCGAGATAGTTGTCGGCCAGCACCAGCAGCAGCATGGCCGCGACGAACAGGTTGAGATAGGCGAAAAAGCGCCGCCGGGCCGGGTCGTGCGCCATGTAGCCGATCGAATAGATGTGGATCAGCGCGCCGACTCCGGTGATGAGCAGGACGAAGCACACTGACAGCTGGTCCAGACGCAAGCCGAAATCGACCTGCAGTTGGGCCACCGGAACCCAGGAGAACAGCGTCTCGTGCACCAACCGGACGTCGTTGTCGCGACCGGACATTGCCGCGAACTGGGTGGCGCCGACGAGGAAGGCGCCGACCACCGTGGCGCAGCCGAGCAGATGCCCCCACGCGTCGGTGGCCTTGCCGCCGAGCAGCAGTATCGCCGCGCCGGCCAGCGGCAGCGCGATCAGCAACCACACCGATGTCGTCATGGTCACTGCTTCAGCAGGTTCGCGGCGTCGACCGACGCCGATCGCCGGGTCCGGAATATGGTCATGATGATCGCCAGTCCCACCACCACCTCACATGCCGCCACGACCATGGTGAAGAACGCCACCACCTGACCGTCGAGCTCGCCGTGCATCCGGGAGAACGTGACGAACGCCAGATTGGCTGCGTTGAGCATCAATTCGACGCACATGAACATGACGATGGCGTTGCGGCGCACCAGCACACCGGCCGCGCCGATGGTGAACAGCAGCGCCGAGAGATACAGGTAATTGGTGGGATTCATGAGGCGTTCCCATCGTCGAGGGACACACTGCGCCGCGGCAGGATGGCGCTGACGGACATGTCGGCGTCCGAGCCGTCGGGCAGCTTCGCCGGGATGTCGACGGCGTTGTGCCGCGCGTACACCCCGGGGTTGGGCCGTGGTGTCGGGTGCCCGCCGCCGGCGAACCGTTCGATTGCCAGCTCGCGCTGGGTCTTTCGACGCTCGAAGCGTTCGCGGTGGGTCAGCACCATGGCACCCAGCGCCGCGGTGATGAGCAGCGCGCTGGTGACCTCGAAGGCCCACAGGTAGCGCGTGAAGATCAGCACCGCCAGGCCCTGGACGTTGCCGGCCCGGTTGGCGTGCTCCAGCCCGACGAAGTTGGCCCCGAGACTGCCGATCCCGGCGATCACCGCGATGCCGAATCCGATGCCGGCCACCATGGCGGCAACGCGTTGTCCCCGAATGGTTTCGATCAGCGAGTCCGCCGAATCGACACCGATGAGCATGAGGACGAACAGGAACAGCATCATGACCGCACCGGTGTAGACCACCACCTGCACGACACCGAGGAACACCGCGTCCTGGGCGATGTAGAGCACCGCCAGGCTGATCATGGTGCTGGCCAGGAACATTGCCGAGTACACCGCTTTGGGGGCGGCCACCATGGCGATGGCGCCGAGCACCGACACGGTACCGAGCACCCAGAACGTCACGGCCTCTCCGGTCACTTGGCCGCCTCGCGCCGCTTCAGGCCGTCCGCGGTGATATTGCCGCGGTAGTAGTCCTCGTCGGTGCTGCCCTCGGCCATGGCGTGCGGTGGCGCGGTCATGTCGGGTTTCAGCGGCGCCAGGAGCTTGTCCTTGCCGTAGATCAGGTCGGACCGGTTGTCGTCGGCCATCTCGTAGTCGTTGGTCATGGTCAGCGCCCGCGTCGGGCAGGCCTCGATGCAGAGCCCGCAGCCGATGCACCGCAGATAGTTGATCTGGTACACCCGGCCGTACCGCTCGCCGGGCGAGAACCGTTGTTCCTCGGTGTTGTCGGCGCCCTCGACATAGATCGCGTCCGCGGGGCAGGCCCACGCGCACAGTTCGCAACCGATGCACTTCTCGAGGCCGTCGTCGTACCGGTTGAGCTGATGCCGGCCGTGATAGCGCGGAGCGACCGGACCGGGCTCCTCGGGATACTGCTCGGTGACCGGTTTCTTGAACATGGTCCCGAAGGTGACGCCGAAACCGGCAATCGCGTCGATGAACTTGGGCCTACCGGGCATGGTGAACCTCCTTGGCCGGGATGGGCGGCACCGGGAACGCGCCGGGCTGCGGTTCGACGGCCGGGGCCCGCGTGCGAGCCGACTTGCGCCGCACCGTGTTCCACAACGCACCGGCGATGGCCACCACGGCGATGGCGCCGGCGAAGGCCAGCACGACGGGCCAGCTGTCGTGCCCCTGCAGACGCAGCGTCCGCACGATGCTGACGATCATGATCCACGCCAGCGAGATCGGGATGAGCACCTTCCAGCCCAGCGCCATGAACTGGTCGTACCGCAGGCGCGGGAGCGTGGCCCGGAGCCACATGAACAAGAACAGGAACGCCCACACCTTGCCGACGAACCACAGCAGCGGCCACCAGCCGGTGTTGGCGCCGGGGATGAGGCTCAGGGGCCAGGGCGCCTGCCAACCACCGAGGAACAGGGTGGTGGCCAGTGCGGAAACCGTTGTCATGTTGACGTATTCCGCGAGCATGAACATCGCGAACTTCAGTGACGAGTACTCGGTGTGGAATCCGCCGACCAGCTCGCCTTCGGCCTCGGGCAGATCGAACGGCGCCCGGTTCGTTTCGCCGACCATCGACACCACGTAGATCAGGAACGACGGCAGCAGCAGGAAGACGTACCAGCGGCCCTGTTGTGACGCGACGATCTGCGACGTCGACATGGTGCCCGCGTACAGGAACACCGCGGCGAACGACAGCGCCATCGCGATCTCGTACGAGATGACCTGCGCGCTGGACCGCAGCCCGCCGAGCAGGGGATAGGTCGAGCCGGAAGCCCAGCCCGCCAACACGATTCCGTAGACCCCGATCGAGGTGACCGCAAGGACGTACAACACCGCGACCGGCAGGTCGGTCAACTGCAGCGGCGTCTCGTGCCCGAAGACGTGGACCAGCGGCCCCATCGGGATGACGGCGAACGCCATGATCGCCGGGATCACCGAGATGATCGGCGCCAGCAGGTAGATCGGCTTGTCCACCCCGGCCGGGACCAGCCCTTCTTTGAGGGCGAGCTTGATGCCATCGGCGAGGCTCTGCAGTAACCCGAACGGCCCCACCCGGTTCGGCCCGATGCGCATCTGCATCCAGCTCAGGACTCGTCGTTCGAGCAGGATCGCGACGAGCACCGTCAGCACCAGGAACACAAAAATGCCAAGGGCTTTGGCGAGGACCAGCCACCACGGGTCCAGGCCGAACGAGGAGAGGTCGGGATAGTTCACGTTGCCGCCCCGCTGATCGAGACGACCGCGCCGGGGGCGACGCCGAGCGTGGCATGGACGGGCGAACCCGGCGAGTTCAGCGGCAGCCACACCACGCCGGTCGGCATGTCGGTGATCTCGAGCGGCAGGGTGATGCTGCCGCGATCGGTACTGACGGTGAGGGTTTCGGACGCGCCGACGCTCGCGGCCGTGTCGGGCGACAAGCGGGCCACCGCCGGACGCGCCGTGGCGGCCAGATGGGGTTCGCCGTCCTGCAGCCGGCCGGCGTCCAGCAGCATCCGCCAGCCGGCAAGAACCGCCTGACCGGGACCGGGCACGGGGTTCGGGGGCGCGGTGAATTCCGGTGCGGCGGGCCGTGGTCCGGTCCAGCACCCCAGTCGGTTCATCTCGTTGCGCACGGTCGCGACATCGCGCAGACCCAGATCGATGCAGTGCTCGTCGGCGAGCGCGGCCAGCACCCCCATGTCCGCTCGCGTGGCGGGCGGCAGCGCCGCGCCGAATGCGCGATGTCGGCCTTCCCAGTTCACGAAGCTGCCGGCTTTCTCGACGACGGGTGCCACCGGGAACACCACGTGCGCGAGATCGGTGACGGCGCTGCGACGTACTTCCATGCTCACCACGAACTTCGCGGCGCCGAGCGACTGCTGCGCCAGTGCTGGGTCGGGTAGATCGGCCAGCTCGACACCGGCGACCAGGACAGCCTCGAGCTCGCCGTCGGCTGCGGCGGCGAGGATCCCGGTGGTGTCGCGGCCCGGAGCGTCGGGCAGTTCGTCGACGTGCCAGGCGACGGCAACTTCCGTGCGTGACGGCACATCGGTCACCAAACGACCGCCGGGCAACAGATTCGGGGCCGCACCGGCTTCCAGTGCACCGCGCTCGCCGGCCCGCCGTGGTACCCAGCCGACGGCCGCGCCGGTCCGCTCGGCCAACCGGGCCACAGCGGAGAACCCGCCTGGGATACCGGCCAGCCGCTCACCGGTGAGGATGACCGAACCGGGCGGCAACACCTCGACGGCGTCGAGGGCGCGGGGTTCGCGGCCGGGTGCGGCGGAGATGAGGGTGCCGCCCATCTTCGCCAGACCGCGGCTCGCGAACGGCGCCACCGCAACAACTTTCAGACCGTGCTTGCGGAAGGCCTTGCGCAGCCGCAGGTAGATGATCGGCGATTCGTCTTCCGGCTCGAACGCGACGAGCAGCACGACGGGCGCCTGCTCCAGGTCGGCGTACGTCACCCGCATCGGCTGACCCGCGACGGACGCCGCCAGGAACTGGGCTTCCTCGTCGCTGTGCACCCGGTTGCGGAAGTCGATGTCGTTGGTGCCCAGCACAATCCGCGCGTACTTGGCATACGCATAGGCGTCTTCGGTCGTGAGTCGTCCGCCGACCAGCACGCCGGTCCGGGCCCCGGCCGCCGACAGGCCGCGCACCGCGACGGCGACGGCCTCGGGCCACGACGCCGGGCGCTGGGTGCCGTCGGCCTCGCGGATCAAGGGTGTGGTGATCCGGTCACCCTGCGTGGCGTAGGTGAAGGCCCACCGGCCCTTGTCGCAGTTCCACTCTTCGTTCACCTCGGGATCGTCACCGGCCAAGCGGCGCAACACCGTTCCGCGGCGATGATCGGTGCGCTGCGCACAGCCCGAGGCGCAGTGTTCGCAGACGCTGGGGGAGGAGACCAGGTCGAAAGGCCGGGCCCGGAACCGGTACGCAGTCCCGGTCAGCGCGCCGACGGGACAGATCTGCACGGTGTTGCCGGAGAAGTAGGAGTCGAACGGGTCATCGCCCCCGATACCGACCTGCTGCAGTGCGCCACGTTCCAGCAGTTCGATGAACGGGTCGCCGGCGACCTGATTCGAGAACCGCGTGCAGCGCGCGCACAGCACGCAGCGTTCCCGGTCGAGCAGGACCTGCGCCGACAGGTTGATGGGTTTGGGGAAGGTGCGCTTGACGTCCTCGAAGCGAGAATCGGCGCGGCCGTTGGACATCGCCTGGTTCTGCAGTGGGCATTCGCCGCCCTTGTCGCAGACGGGGCAGTCCAGCGGATGGTTGATCAGCAGCAGTTCCATCACGCCGTGTTGTGCCTTGTCGGCGGCCTCCGACGTCACCTGGGTACGCACGACCATGTCCGGGGTGACCGTGGTGGTGCACGACGCCAATGGTTTCCGCTGACCCTCCACCTCGACGAGGCACTGCCGGCAGGCGCCCACCGGGTCGAGCAGGGGGTGGTCGCAGAACCGGGGAATCTGCACCCCGATGAGCTCGGCCGCACGAATCACCAACGTGCCCTTGGGCACACTGATCTGCTGGTCGTCGATGGTCAGCGCCACCATCTCGACCGCGGCCGCGTCCTTCGCCGGCTCGGTGACCGTCATGCGCCCGCTCCTTCCGTGGCGAAGAGCGTGGCGGCGTGCGGGTCGAAGGGGCAGCCGCCATTCAGGTGCGCGACGTACTCGTCGCGGAAGTATTTGAGCGAGGACATGATCGGGCTCGCCGCGCCGTCGCCGAGGGCACAGAACGACTTGCCGAGGATGGCGTCGGAGATGTCGAGCAGTTTGTCCAGGTCGGCGGCGTGGGCCTGTCCGTTCTCCAGCCGGGCATAGATCTGTGCCAGCCAGTAGGTGCCCTCGCGGCACGGCGTGCACTTGCCGCAGGACTCGTGCGCGTAGAACTGGGTCCACCGGCGGACGGCCCGCACCACGCAGGTCGTCTCGTCGAAAATCTGCAGTGCCTTGGTGCCCAGCATCGAGCCGGCCCCGGCCATGCCTTCGTAGTCCAGCGGGACGTCCAGGTGTTCGGATGTGAGCATCGGCGTCGACGATCCGCCCGGCGTCCAGAACTTCAACTGGTGCCCGGCCCGCACCCCGCCGGCGTATTCCAGCAGTTCGCGCAGCGAAATCCCCAGGGGTGCCTCGTATTGTCCCGGCCGGGTGACGTGACCCGACAGCGAGTAGAGCGTGAAGCCGGGCGACTTCTCCGACCCCATGGACCGGAACCAGTCGACCCCGCCGCGGATCACCGACGGGACACTGGCGATCGACTCGACGTTGTTGACCACGGTCGGGCAGGCGTACAACCCGGCGACCGCGGGGAACGGCGGACGCAACCGGGGCTGGCCGCGCCGGCCCTCCAGCGAGTCGAGCAGCGCGGTCTCCTCGCCGCAGATGTACGCACCCGCCCCGGCGTGCACCACCAGATCCAGGTCGTAGCCGGTGCCGGCGATGTTGGTGCCGAGATAGCCGTTCGCGTAGGCCTCGGCGACCGCACCCTGCAGCCGGCGCAGCACCGGAACCACCTCACCGCGCACGTAGATGAATGCGTGGCGGGCGCCGATGGCGTACGACGCGATGATCGCGCCTTCCACCAGCGCGTGCGGCGAGGCCAGCATCAGCGGAATGTCCTTGCACGTCCCGGGTTCGGATTCGTCCGCGTTGACGACCAGATAGTGCGGACGGCCGTCGTCGGGGGAGATGAACGACCATTTGGTCCCCGTAGGGAAACCCGCGCCACCGCGTCCGCGCAGTCCGGAATCCTTGACCAGCGCAATGACTTCGGCGGGTTGCATCCGCAACACCGCCCGCAGCGCCTGGTAGCCGCCCTGCCGGACGTAGCTCTGCAGCGTCCACGACTGCGGCTCATCCCAGTGTCTGCTCAGCACCGGCGCGAGTGTCATTGCGGCGCCTCCATCCCGCGCTCCTGCGCGACGCGCAACCCGGCGAGGGTGGCCGCGCCCGGTTCGGAGTCGTTGCTGCCGGGGCGTTCATCGGGGAAGCCGGCGAGGATGCGTGCGGTGTCCTTGAAGGTGCACAGGGGCGCGCCCCGGGTCGGGGTGACCGGCTCACCGGTCCGCAATGAGTCGACGAGATCACGTGCGGAACCGGGTGTTTGGTTGTCGAAGAACTCCCAGTTCACCATGACCACGGGTGCGTAGTCGCAGGCGGCGTTGCATTCGATGTGCTCCAGCGTGACCCGGCCGTCGGCAGTGGTCTCGCCGGCGCCGAGACCCAGGTGGTCCTCCAGTGATTCGAGGATGGCGTCGCCGCCCATGATGGCGCACAGCGTGTTGGTGCACACCCCGACGAGGTACTCGCCTGTCGGGGTGCGGCGGTACATCGAGTAGAACGTCGCGACCGCGGTGACCTCGGCAGTGCTGAGGTCCAATTGCGCAGCGCAGAAAGCGATTCCGGCAGGGGTGAGGTAGCCGTCCTCGGATTGGACGAGATGCAGCAGCGGCAGCAGCGCGGAGCGGGCACTGGGGTAGCGGGCGATGATCGTCGCGGCGTCGGCGGCCAGGCGCTCGGTCACGTCAGGCGAATACGACTGCGGCCCTTGGCTGATCGGTGGGCCGGGCTCGTCCGGACGCGGCCCGAGACGCAGTTCGATAGCGGTCACCTGTCCACGCCTCCCATCACCGGATCGATCGATGCCACCGCGGCGATGGCGTCAGCGACCATGGAGCCCTCGCACATCACCGACACCGCTTGCAGATTGGTGAACGAGGGGTCGCGGTAGTGCACCCGGTAGGGCCGGGTGCCACCGTCGGACACCATGTGCACACCCAGCTCGCCGCGCGGCGATTCGACGGCGACGTACACCTGCCCGGCGGGCACCCGGATGCCTTCGGTCACGATCTTGAAGTGGTGGATCAGGGCCTCCATCGACGAGCCCATGATCTTGGCGATGTGTTCCTTCGAATTGCCCAGGCCGTCGGGGCCGAGCTTCAGGTCCGCGGGCCAGGCCAGCTTCTTGTCGGTGATCATCACCGGCCCGGTGACCTTGCCGAGCCTCTCGACACACTGCTCGACGATCTTGATGGACTCGTGCATCTCGCGGACCCGAATGATGTAGCGGCCGTAGGCATCACACTGGTCGTCGGTGATGACGTCGAAGTCATACGACTCGTATCCGCAGTACGGCTGCGCCTTTCGCAGATCGTGCGGCAGCCCCGTCGAACGCAGCACCGGTCCGGTGATGCCCAGCGCCATGCACCCGGTCAGATCCAGGTAGCCGACCCCCTGCGTGCGGGCCTTCCAGATGTAGTTCTCGTTGAGCAGATTCTCCATGTCGCGTAACCGCTTGGGCAGCAGCTTCAGCAGTTCCCGCAGTTGCGGCAGGGCCTCGTCGGGCAGGTCGGCGGCCAGGCCGCCGGGGCGGATGTAGGCGTGGTTCATGCGGAGCCCGGTGATGGTCTCGAAGATCGACAGCACCAGTTCGCGTTCCCGGAAGCCGAAGAACATGGCCGACATGGAACCCAGCTCCATACCGCCGGTCGCCAGCGCGACCAGGTGTGACGAGATGCGGTTGAGTTCCATCAGCAGCACCCGGATGATGCTCGCGCGCTCGGGAATGGCGTCGGTGACGCCGAGCAGCTTCTCGACGCCGAGGCAGTACGCCGTCTCGTTGAAGAAAGGCGACAGGTAGTCCATGCGGGTCACGAAGGTGACGCCCTGCGTCCAGGTCCGGTATTCGAGATTCTTCTCGATTCCGGTGTGCAGGTAGCCGATTCCGCACCGGGCCTCGGTGATGGTCTCGCCGTCGATCTCGAGGATCAGGCGCAGCACGCCGTGGGTGGACGGATGCTGCGGGCCCATGTTGACCACGATGCGCTCGCCGGCCACCGCGCTCTCCCGCGCCGCGGCCACGACGTCGGCCCAGTCTTGACCGCCGACGGTGACCACGCGTTCGCGGCCATCGGGTTCGTTGTCCTGAGTCATCAGTTGTAGGCCCGCCGTTCGTCCGGGGGCGGGATCTTCGCACCGTGGTACTCGACCGGGATTCCGCCGAGCGGGTAGTCCTTGCGCTGCGGGTGGCCCACCCAGTCATCGGGCATCTCGATCCGGGTCAGGGCGGGGTGGCCGTCGAAGATGATGCCGAAGAAGTCGTAGGTCTCCCGCTCGTGCCAGTCGGTCGTCGGGTACACCGAATACAGCGACGGCACATGCGGATCGGCGTCCGGGGCGCTCACCTCGACGCGGATGCGGCGGTTGTGGGTGATGGACATCAGCGGGTAGACGGCGTGCAACTCGCGACCGGTGTCGTCGGGGTAGTGCACCCCGGACACGCCCAGACACAGCTCGAATCGCAGCTGGTCGCGCAGTGCCTGGGCCACCGCGACCAGGTGTTCGCGGCGCACCTCGAGGGTCAGTTCGTCGCGGAAGACCACGACGCGCTCGATCGCGGCGCCGAACTCGTCGGGACCGAGGGTCGCCGCCAACGTGTCGACGACGTCGTCGAAGTAACCGCCGTAGGGCCGGGGTGAGCTGCCGGGCAGCGCCACCTCCCGGACCAACCGGCCGTAGCCCGACGTGTCGCCGCTGCCGCGCACACCGAACATGCCGCGCCGCGTCCCGATCACCTCGGGTCCCGTCTGGTCCGGCGCGTCCGTCATGACCGCAGCAGTCCCTTCAGCTCGATGGTGGGGCGGGCCTGCAGGGCGGCTTCCTCGGCCGCGGCGATCGCCTCAGCCCGGTTCACGCCCAGCGGCATCTCCTGAATCTTGGCGTGCAGCTTGAGGATTGCGTTGAGCAGCATCTCGGGCCGCGGCGGGCAGCCGGGTAGGTAGATGTCGACGGGCACGATGTGGTCGACGCCCTGCACCACCGCGTAGTTGTTGAACATGCCGCCGGAGGAAGCGCACACGCCCATGGCCAGCACCCATTTGGGTTCGGCCATCTGGTCGTACACCTGACGCAGCACCGGCGCCATCTTCTGGCTCACGCGGCCCGCGACGATCATCAGGTCGGCCTGGCGCGGCGTCGCAGAGAACCGCTCCATGCCGAAGCGCGCGATGTCGAAGCGCGGGCCCGCGGTGGCCATCATCTCGATGGCGCAGCAGGCCAGGCCGAACGTGGCGGGCCACAGCGACCCCTTGCGTACGTAGCCTGCGACCTTCTCGACAGTGGACAGCAGGATGCCGCCGGGCAGGCGTTCTTCGAGTCCCATGGGTCTGCCCTCAGTCCCAGCTCAGTCCGCCGCGTCGCCAGATGTATGCGTAGGCGACGAACACCGTCAGCATGAACAGCAACATCTCCACCACGGCGAATACCCCGAGCGATTCGAAGGAAACGGCCCAGGGATACAGGAAGACGATCTCGATGTCGAAGACGATGAACAGCATGGCGGTCAGGTAGTACTTGACCGGGAACCGCTGCCCGGTGGTCTCATGCCCGGGGGAGCCTGGGGCCATCGGCTCGATGCCGCATTCGTAGGCCTCCAGCTTGGCCCGGTTGTACCGGCGGGGGCCGATGACCAGCGCGATTCCGACCGAACCCACCGCGAACGCCGCGGCGATCGCGCCGAGTACCAGGATGGGGATGTAGACGTTCATGCGTTCGTCATGCCCTGTGTGGCTCCCTCGTCGAGCTGTCGATGTGAGCTGGCCCACAGCTTAGCTCGGTTAACGGAACGGCCGCCGCATTTTGGCTAGGATCATGATCAGTTCCTGACGTTCCCGCGTCTCATCGCCGCTGACGCGAAGAGTGAACGGCCACAGGCCATTTCGTGCTGGTTAACGCACGGTTTCACCGCTGTGGAGACAGCACCGCCACCACGGCCTCGCCGAGCCGGATCGGGTCGATCGGATGGGGCACTGCAGCCTCCGCGCGCGACCAGGAGGCCAGCCAGGCGTCGTCCGGGCGGCCGGTGAGCACCACGATCGGCGGGCAGTTCGCGACCTCGTCCTTGAGTTGCTTGGCGAGCCCCATCCCGCCGGCGGGTGTGGCCTCGCCGTCCAGGATCGCCAAGTCGATCCCGCCCGCGTCGACGGAACTCACCACGACGGGCGCCGTCGCCACGTCGAGATACGTCAGGTCGGGCAGGTCCGGGTGGATGCGCCGTCCCAGCGCCGTGCGCACCTGGTCACGGGTGTTCGGATTGTCGCTGTACACCAGGATCTTGAGCGCGGAGTCGGCCACGTGCTCAGGCTACGACAGTACGGCGATCAGGTAGGCCGGGTTCGGCTACTCGTCGGCATAGCCCGGATGGGCCACGTCCAGCCGATGCCGCACGAGCGCCCGCAGCACGGGCTCGAGTTCGGGGCCACGGTCGTCGAACTCCCCGTCGCGTATCGCGCGCGCCAGGGCCTGCTCGTCGTCGAATCCCAGCAGCCCCGGTTCTGCGCCGTCCTGAGACAGCTCGCGTTCGACGATCCGCAGCGCGTTCGCGGCCACGCGGGCATGGAAGTTCACCGCGCCATCGGTGGCCGCGCGTACCTCGGTCTCCAGGAACTCGGCCACGGCGGCGACCAGTTCAGCGGCGGTGGGACGGTAATGGCTCATCGGGCCGCCACGAGGTTGAGCAGGTCCCATTCGGTTTCACACACCCGCCGGCCGATGGTCGCCAACTCCACCGACCTGGCCTGTCCGGACAGGTGGCGCTGCGCCTGATACCGGCAGATGATGCCCCAGCGCAAGGTGGCGGACACCAGCCACCAGTGAAAGGCCTTGCGGTCCAGAGTGATTCCGCTGGAGTGCTCATAGGCGGTCAGGAAGTCCTCGATGCGGCCCAGGCCGCCGGCGTCCAGCGTCCGCGGCGCCCCGAAGCGCCAGGCCCGAATGCAGAACCAGGCCAGGTCCTCGGCGCGCGAGCCCAGATGGGTGAGCTCCCAATCCAGCACTGCCGCCAGCCGGCTGCCGTCGACGATCAGGTTGCCCATCCGGAAGTCGCCGTGCACCAACACCGCACCGCCGGTGTCCGCCGGCTGGTTGCGCGCCAACCAGCGGAAGGCCCACTCGAAAGTGGCTGTGGTGTCACCGATCTCGTCGAGTTCGCGCCGCCATGAACTCAGTTGGTCTTCGCTCGACAGCCCGATGCCGGTGGGGTCGGCGCGGTGGATCGCCGCCAGCGCTGCGGCGCATTGCCCGAGAAGGGTGGTCCGGCCGTCGTCGTCGAGTGCGCGCTGGATCTTGCGGACGATGGTCTCCCCGGGTACGAAATCGCACACCAGGAACGGACTGCCGAGGGCCTCCGGTGAGTTGCTGGCCGCCAGCACCCGGGGCACGGGCGCGCCCGTGGCCGCGGCCCGGGACAGCGCGGCGGCCTCGAGCTCCATGCCGGCGTGGATTTCGTCGGGCGGTCCGACCCGCAGGATCAATGGGCGGGCGTCGGCCGCGGTGGTCGCCGCGAACGCCCACGTCGCGCGGCTGGCACCGCCGGTGAGTTCCCGCAGGTTCTCGACGCTGACCTCGCCGAGCTCCGGTTCGAGCACCGCGGCGAGCGCTCGGGCCAATTCCGGCGCGTCGATCACTTGCGCCCGAACTTCAGCATCCGCTGCGCCACCCGGCGAATCTGAATCTCTTCCGCCCCTTCGGTGATCCGGTAGCGGCGGTGGTGCCGGTAGATGTGCTCGAACGGCTCGTGCCGGCTGTAGCCGACGCCACCGTGGATCTGCATGGCTCGGTCGGCCGCCTCGCATACCAGTCTGTTGGCGCGGTAATTGGCCATCGACACCTTGTCGGAAACCTCCATGTGGTGATCCCGATCGAGGTGCCAGGCGGCGTAATACACCAGCAGCCGGACCATCTGGGCCTCGGTCTGCAGCTCGGCCAGCGGCCACTGCACGGCCTGGTTCACCGCCAGGGGCTTACCGAAGACGACGCGCTCGCCGGCGTACTGCGCGGCCCGGTCGATGCAGTACTGCGCGGCGCCCAGACTGCTGGCGGCCTGACGGATGCGGTTCTCGTGCAGGAACGTCTGGCCGACCTCCAAGCCGTGGTCCACCTCGCCGAGCACCGCATCAGCCGGCACCCGAACATCGTTCAGTTCGACCTCGCCGTGGTCGCTCGGCATGTTGAACGTCCACCAGTAGTACGGCACGGTGAAACCGGGGGTGTCGGTGGGCACGAGGAACGCGGTGATACCGACCGCCTGCCCGGGATCCCCCGACGTGCGGGCGAAGATCAGGTCGTGGGTGGCGCGGTGCACTCCGGTGTTCCAGCGCTTGCGGCCGTTGATGATCCACCCGTCACCGTCCCGGACCGCCGTGGTCTCGAGCCAGGTGGCGTCGCTGCCGTGGTCGGGTTCGGTGAGCCCGAACGCCATCGACCGTTCACCGGTGATCATGGCCTCGACCCATTCGGCTTGCTGCGCCGGGGTGCCGAACCGGCTCATCATGATGACCTGCGGGAAGTTGCCGACGATCGATGACTCGTCCTGCAGGTCGTTGTGCAGGCCGAGGCCCTTGTGCGCCAGGTGTTCCCGGATGACGGCCATGTCCAGATTGGTGCCGTCGCGGCCACCGAACTCGCTGGGCAGGCCGTAGCGCAGCCATCCGGCTGCGTCGGCACGGCGGCGCATCTCGTCGAGCAGATCCTCCCATTCCCGGGTGGGCACACCGCCGTTCTCGAGGTCCGTACGGGCGAATTCCCGGCGCCGGTCGAAGTACTGCAGGTTCTCTCGTTCCAGCGGTTTGATCTCCGCCTCGATGAAGGCATCCATCTCTGCCAGCAGGCCCGGAAGGTGTTCCGGTAGAGCGAAATCCACGGTGATCTCTTTCGTCGGTCAGAAGCCGTACAGGGTTTTCTTCCAGATGGTCGACAGGGTGGTGATGGCGTCCTCGTCGCTGATCTGCAGCCCGGAGTCCGGGTTGCCGACCACCACGACGGTGAAGTTCTCGAACAGCAGCGAAATCGCCGCGGCGATGTGTTCGGGATCGAGGCGCTGCCCGGGGTGGATGCCCTGCGCATGGCCTTGCTCCGTGGCGTGGCGGACCGAATCGGCGACCAGGTCCATCCCGAAGCGCCGGAACTCGTTCTGTACCTTGGCGAAGCGCGGCTGCGTGGCGCCCAGCTGGGCGACCGCGATCATGATGCCGATGTTCTGCTTGAAGAGGTTCCAGTACCCCGTCACCACGGTGGTGAAGTACTCGGTGTCCTCGGGGGACTCCGGCAGCGGCACACTCATCCCCGACGGGGTGACGATGTCGTGCAGGAAAGACTCGGCCAGCTCGGCCAGCAGGTCCTCCTTGTCGTCGAAATAGCGGTAGAACACCGCCGACGACTTTCCGGCAGCCGACGTGATGTCGGCCAGCGTGGTGCCGTGAAAGCCCCGCTCGGCGAACAGCTTCCGGGCGGCGAGTTCGATGGCCTCGCGGGTCTGTCGGCCCTTGGCGGTCAAATTTGCGGTGGGCATGCTCAGCCCAGCAGCCGGTCGCCGGCGCGCAGCAGGGCGCTGGGCAGCTCATGGCCCACAACACGCTGCGCCACCATGGCCGCGTCGATCGCCAGGTCCAGGTCGATGCCGGTGTCGATGTCGCTGTCCCGCAACAGGTAGACCAGGTCTTCGGTCGCGATGTTGCCGGTCGCGCCGGGTGCGAACGGGCAGCCGCCCAGGCCGCCCACCGACGCGTCGAGTCGCGTCACACCGGCCTGCACGGCGGCGTAGGCGCTGGCCAGGCCGGAGCCCCGCGTGTTGTGGAAGTGCGCGCCGAGCGGCAGGTCTCCGATGACCGGGCGGACGCGGCTGATCAGGTCGCTGACACGCCGCGGGGTGGTGGTGCCGATGGTGTCGGCGATGGCCACCCGATCCGCCCCGAATTCCATTGCTGCCGCGGCGATATCGACCACCCGGCCCGGGTCGGTCGGTCCGTCGAAGGGGCAGTCCCAGGCGGTGGCGATGATGACTTCGGCGCTGGCGCCGCTGTCGTGGGCCAGGCCGACGATGTCGGAGATCAGGGCCGTCGAATCGGCCGTCGAGCGCCCGACGTTCGCCCGGCTGTGCCCGTCCGCGGCGGACACCACGTATTCCAGCGACCGCATGCCGGCCGCCAGCGCACGGCCGGCGCCGCCGGCCCCCGCCACGAGCGCGGAGAACTCGACGTTGGGAAAAGCGTCCAGCGCCGCGGCCAATTCGGCGGCATCGGCCAGTGCGGGCACCTTGGACGGTGAGACGAATGCGGTGGCCTCGACCTCCTGCACACCGGTGGCAACGATGGCCTCGAGCAGTTCGAGCTTGGCGGACAACGGAATCGGGTCTTCGAGTTGCAGGCCGTCGCGCAGGCAGACCTCGCGGACGGTCACGTGGGCCGGCAGGTCGGTCACAACACACCCTCCTCGCGCAGTGCCGACAACTGCCCGGCATCGAGACCGAGGAGACGGCCGAACACCTCCGCGTTGTCCTGGCCTGGCCGCGCCGAGCCACCGTTGCGGATGGTGCCGGGCGTGTCCGAGAGCACCGGGACGACGCCGGGACCCTTCACATTGCGTTGCACCCGTTCGTCCCAGTGGTCGGCAATCATGTTGCGTGCCTGCAGTTGTGGGTCTTGTACCACCTCGGCGACAGTGTTGATGGGCCCACTGATCACGCCGGCCTCCGACAGGGTGGCGATGATGTCGTGGGGCTCCCGCTGCGCTGCCCAGTCGCCGATGATCTTGTCGAGTTCGTCCTGGTTGCGGCCACGCGCCAGATGGTCGGCGAACCGTTCGTCGGTCGCCAGTTCGGGCCGGTCCATGGCCTGACAGAGCCGCCGGAACACCGTGTCCTGATTGGCCGCGATCACCACCCAGCTGCCGTTCGCGCTCTGGTAGATGTTCGACGGCGCGATACCTTCGAGCCGGGTGCCCGACGGTCCGCGCACCACGCCGCCGATGTCGTAGTCCGGAATGGTGGATTCCTGGATGGCCAAACAACTTTCGGTGAGTGCCGTATCCACGACCTGGCCCTCGCCGGTGACACTGCGCCGGTACAGTGCGGCGAGCGCGCCTTGCGCGGCGAACATGCCGGCGAGGCTGTCGCCCAGCGACAACGCGAGTCGCGGCGGGGGACCGCCGGGGAAACCGTTCATGTGCCGCAGCCCGCTCGCCGCCTCGGCGACCGACGCGTAGCCGGCCTTCCCGGCGTCGGGACCCGTCTGGCCGTAGCCCGACACCCGCACCAGGATGATGCCCCGATTGCGTTCGCGCAGAACGTCGTAACCCAGGTTCCATTTCTCGAGCGTGCCGGGCCGGAAATTCTCCACGATCACATCGGACTGCTCGACGAGGTCGAGGAACAGCTCCCGGCCGCGCGCGGTGCGCAGGTCGAGCGTCACCGCTTTCTTGTTGCGCGCGTGGACCGTCCAGAAGAACCGGTGGCCGTCGAGCTCGGCCTGGCCCCAGGTCCGGAGCGGATCGGGGGCCGACGGCAACTCGATCTTGAGGACCTCGGCGCCCATGTCGCCGAGCAGCCGGCCGGCGAACGGACCGGAGATCAAGGTGCCGAGTTCGAGCACCCGGATGCCGTCCAGAGCACCCGTCGTCACAGCGAAAACCCCCGCTGGTGCAGCCAGTCCGTGCAGATGCCGACGGCCTGCCGCAGCGTGCCGCGCTGATCCGGTCCGGAGTAGTAGTGGTTGGCGCCGGGAATCTCGTGCATCTCCTTGTCCGGATGCCCGATCGCCTCGTAGAGCCGCCGCGTGTGGCTGGGCGTGCAGGCGTCGTCGGCGAGGTTGCCGATCACCAGTGTCGGCACCGCGATGTCCGGACCCGCCTTCACGGCGTCACCGTTGGCGTCGTCGTAACTCCACTGCGACAGCCAGCTGCGCAACGTACAGAATCGGGCCAGGCCGACGGGGCTCATGTTCACCACTCGAGGATCCCCCAGATAGCACTGTCCCGGGGTGCGTTCGTTGGGATCGACCGTCGGGTCGAGCCAGCGCGGGTCGGCCATGGTGCCGTGCACGACGAACGCGAACTCGTCATCGGGCCGCCCCGCCGCCTTGAGCTCGGCGAGCTTTTCCTTGACCCACTTGGTGATTCGCCGGTTCCGGGCGATCTGTGCCTCGTGGTACCGCTGCAGGAACTCGGGGGAGTACGGCGGTTGGTTGGGGTTGTCCGGGTTGTAGAGATCGAGTTCGGGATCGCGCTTCGACGGGTCGTTCTCATCGAGGATCGAGGCGTCCATCCACTCGGTCATGGTGCCGTGGCGGCTGATGTGGGCGGCCAGCAGCATGAGACCGTCCGCCGGGATCAGGCCCAGCTTCGTCAGGTCCGGCCCGTCCCCGGAGGGACTGGCCGTCACCGTCGGGTGCTGCGCCTGCTGCTGGTAGAAGACCGACAGCGAGCCGCCGCCGCTCCACCCGGCGAGGACCACCTTCGCGTAGCCCAGCCGGTTCTTGGCATCCTTGATGCACTCACCGAGATCCTCGACCACCTTCTCCATCAGCAATGCCGAGTCGGTGCCGCGGAAGCGGCTGTTGCAGTAGATGACGTGGTGGCCGGCGCGCGCCAGTGCGTTGATCATCGGCAGGTAGGCGCCGCCCCCGATGGGGTGCATGAACACCAGCACCGTGTCACTCGGCTTGGCTTTCGGCTTCAGCAGGTAGCTTTCCAGCACCACCAACTCCGCCACGCCGCCGTACACATCGCGCACTGCCGAGTTGTTCTGGTACGCAACCAGATACGGGATGCGGTCGTAGTCGTGCTTGACGGGTGCTTCGGCGGTTGTCATCAGTGCTCTCTCTTCTTCGCGCAAGCGCTCATCAGTGCTGCCCCAGATCATTGGCAAGGATTTCGGCGGAGGGTGTGAGACGTCGGCGCGTATCGATGGCGATCACCGACCAGTCGACGCGGTCGTACTGGTCGAACTTGCGGCGGGCGCGCTCCCGCGCCGCTTCCGGTGCGCCGTGGTGAACACCTTGGGGCGCATGGGAGATCAGGCCCGGCGGCATCGGGATGCCGTACAGCGAGCCGGAGTGGAAGAACGCGATCTCGTCGTAGTCGACGTTGCGGTGGTACCAGGGGGTGCGCTCGGTACCCGGCACGCTCTCGGCCGGCTTGGGTAGGAAGTTCATCACGTAGACGCCGGTCGCCTGCATGAACAGGTGCACGGTCGGCGGCAGGTGCACGCTCTCGGACGTGATGACGGTGTAGTCCTCGATGTTGAAGGTGAACGGGAAGTTGTCGCCCCGCCAGCCCTCCACATCGAGCGGATTGTGTTGGTAGATGAGCGAGGTGGTCCCAACCCCATCGACCGGGGCGTGGTACATCCGCACCTCGTACTCTCCGTCTTTTTGCGGGCCGTCGCCAGTTTCAAGCGGCTCGGGTTCGGGGATGGTGACCTGCGCCGGGTCGAACGGGAAGTGTCGTCCCAAGGTCCCGGCCGGCGGCACCCGGAAGTCATCGGTGGCCTGGATCATGAGCCACGTCGACTCGTCATCCGGCACCTGCCGGAACGTGCACGCCTTCGGGATGTAGACCCAGTCGCCCTCGCGGTACCGCAGCGGCCCGAATTCGGTCTCCAGCAGCCCGGAACCCTTGTGTACGAACAGGAGTAGATCACCGTCGACGTAGCGGACGAAGAACGGCATCTCGGTGCTCCGCCGGCTCAGCAGCACCTGGCAGTCGGCGTTGGAGAACATCAGCAGGGGAGCGCCCGCCGCGTCGGTCGCATCCGAGGGCTTCAATTCGGAGGACAGCACGTCTGTGGGCCGGAGCGGGCCGACGGTGCGGTATGCG
The DNA here is from genome assembly GCF_045310915.1 of Mycobacterium sp. SMC-17. NCBI lineage: Bacteria > Bacillati > Actinomycetota > Actinomycetes > Mycobacteriales > Mycobacteriaceae > Mycobacterium > Mycobacterium sp. SMC-17. Next base: position 41,985 of record NZ_JBJIAK010000037.1, read on the forward strand.
GTGGGGTCGTTGCGCCGGTACATGTTCGCGGTACGCCCGACGAAGCCGCCGCGCCCGAGTTCGTCGTCCTTGAGCCCATCGAGGTCGGCGTGCACTCGCTTGGGAGTTTTGCCTTTGCGCAGGTGGACGAATGATTCCATGCTTGCTCCTGTACGTGGCCCTGGAACTAAAAATAACGTTAGTTTTACTTATGGACCGATGTCAATGACCCGACGGAGATTGGCGCGGCCTAACCGTCCAGGTCGACGCGCACGGTCAGCAGGTTGGTGCCGAACGTGCGTACCCCGAAGCTGTTGAACTGCGGCAATTCGCGAAGTCGCGCGGCCGCGTCATCGTCGGGTACCAGGTGCGCAGTCCCGCTGTGCCATCTGCCATGCAACCGCACCCGAACCCGGGGATCAGCCTGGATGTTGCGGATGTACTGGGACTTCTCACCGAATTCCGAGACGAACCAGAACTGCCCGTCGACGATCTTGCCGCCCAGCGGAGTGCGACGGGGTTCACCGGACTTGCGCCCTGTGGTCTCGAGTAGCGTCTGAAACGGCAACCGCCGCATGACGGGATTGGCGATCCGCTTCTGGAAGAAGTTGGTGAAAGCGGGCTGTGGGTTTGGCATCTGGCTATTTCACACCCTCGTGTTCATCAGATCATCGACGTCCGCGGGATCTTCATCCCGAGCGTGAGTGCGCCGGCCAGTTCCCGGCTGGTGTCGTAATCGAAGACGACGTGCCCGGCCAACACGTCGACGTCGCGCTTGAACCGCTGCATCGGGCTGGCCAGGAAATGGATGCTGGCTCCGCCGGCGCCCATCAGGTCACCGATCACCGCCCGCGATTCGGCCACGATGTGCGCGGCCGTCAGCCGGGCCTGTGCGCGCACCGGCTTCTCCACGGGATCGCCGGCGACGACGATCTCCTCGATCTCCCCGACGGTGTCGGCGAGCAGTGCGCGCAGTGACCGCAACCGCACCTGTGCTCCGGCCAAGTGCGCCTGGGCGATTGGCTTGTCCTTCTGCATGACGCCCTCGTACGGCAGCACCCGCTCGGCCAGCCGTTGCGCGTAGTTCTCGGTGACCCTCTCGGCGCTGCCCAGGGCGGGCATGGCGGCGAGCAGGGCCAGCGCCGGCACCATCGGCCAGCGGTAGGTGGCGCTGTCATGCAGTCCGGCGCCGGGCGCGGTGCCGGCGTAGATGTCGGTCACCTTGACCAGTCGGTGCTCGGGCACGAAGACGTCCGTGGCGACGACGTCGTTGGATCCGGTGGCTCGCATGCCGTCGGTGTGCCAGACGTCCTCGACGGTGATGGCACTGATCGGCAGGAGCGCCAGGGCGGGGTAGATGCCGTCATCGGGCCCGCAGAGCGCGGCGACGATGATCCAGTTGCCGTGCATCACCCCGGTGGCCCAGGACCAGCGCCCGGACAGTCGGATGCCGCCGTCGACCGGCAGTCCTCTGCCGGTGGGGGCCAGCGGTGCGGGCGCCAGGAAGGGGCGGCTCTCGAACGCCTCCTGCTGGGCCTGCTCGCCGAACAGCGCCAGCATCCAGTTGTGCAGCGTGAGGAAGCCGATGGTCCAGGCGCTCGAGGTGCAGCCGTGGGCAAGTCGGCGTACCGGGTCGAGGATGTCGGGGAACGGCGCCTGCTGTCCGCCGAAACGCGCGGGCACCAGAAGTTCGGTGAACCCGGACGCGATCAGGTCGCGCACGGTGTCGTCCGGAAGGCGCCGGAGTTTTTCGGCCTCGGCGGCGCGTTCGCCGAGCGCGGTCACGAAGCCATCGGTTATGCCGGCCTGCGTACTCAACATGAGCGGACCGTACCATACCTTTTGGTATGGAGATCAGGTCGCGAGCATCAGGTCGAGGAATCGTTCGCTGCGGGCGGCCAACCGCGGATGGGGGGAGTCGCCGGAGAGGTGTAGGAACCCGATGCCGACCGCGAAGGTGGCGTCGGCCCGCAGCTCCGCCTCGTCGCCGTCGAAGCCGTAATCCTCGAACGCGCGCCGAACCGCGGCGAGAATGCGCCGATCCGCGGCGCGCACACTCTCGGCGACCGCCTCATCCGAGCGCGCCCACTCCCGCATGGCCCGCTCCAGCGTCCAGTGCCGGGGGCTGACCAGCGAGTTCATCATCTGGATCAGTCGGTCCCGCGGCGGCAGGGCGCCGATTTCGTCGATCTGGCTGCGGTCGGCGTCACGGAGCTCGCCCCAGCCCTGGACGAGGGCGGTCCGGTAGGCGGCGATGTTGGCGAAATGCCAGTAGAAGCTGCCTTTCGTGACGTTCAACCGGGCGCACAGGCGATCGATCTTCAGCGCCTTCAGGCCCTCTTCCGCCAGGATCGCGTAACCGGCCGCGCGCCAGTCGTCGATACCCAACCGGCTGCCCGGCCGGGTGTCCGCCAGGTCGTCGACGTCGTTCCGATCGCTCGTCACAAACGGCAGCCTACGGCCGGATGAACGGCTCCCAGCAGAGCCGCCGGGTGATAGCTGAACGATACGAAGTCCGCAACAACCTGGTCTCAAGCGCGATTCGGGGGTTCCTCGGCGTGTCGGGTGCGTGTTTTACTGCCCACAGACAACTGAATCATTCGGTGTGTTCAGTTCCCGTACCAGGCTGAGCTCACCGCACGCGGCTGCGGGAATCGCGGCCGTGCCACCAACGCCATCCGATCGCGTGGAGTGGGCACTTTACCCGGTACCCGACACTGAAATGGGATTGTGAATGTTCGTTGACAAGATTCGCGGCCGTTGGGCACGCAGGGTCGCCGGCGCCGTCTCGGCCGCCGTCCTGCTCCCCGGTCTTATCGGACTTGCCGGCCAGACAGCGACCGCCGGCGCGTTCTCGCGCCCCGGCCTGCCGGTCGAATACCTCCAGGTCCCGTCACCTGCCATGGGACGCGACATCAAGGTCCAGTTCCAGAGCGGTGGTAACGGGTCGCCCGCGGTGTACCTGCTCGACGGCCTGCGTGCGCAGGACGACTACAACGGCTGGGACATCAACACCGCCGCCTTCGAGTGGTACCTCAACTCCGGTCTGTCGATCGTCATGCCGGTCGGCGGCCAGTCCAGCTTCTACAGCGACTGGTACAAGCCGGCGTGTGGCAAGGCGGGCTGCTCCACCTACAAGTGGGAGACCTTCCTGACCCAGGAGCTGCCGCAGTGGCTGGCGGCCAACCGCGAGGTCAAGTCGACCGGGATGGCGGCAGTCGGTCTGTCGATGGCTGGTTCGTCCGCGATGACCCTGGCCATCTGGCACCCCGAGCAGTTCATCTACGCCGGTTCGATGTCGGGCTTCCTGAACCCGTCCGAGGGCTGGTGGCCGTTCCTGATCAACGTCTCGATGGGTGACGCCGGCGGTTACAAGGCCGACGACATGTGGGGCTCGACGGGCGACCCGAACAACGCCTGGCAGCGCAACGACCCGATGGTCAACATCGGCAAGCTGGTTGCCAACAACACCCGCCTGTGGGTCTACTGCGGTAACGGCAACCCGAGCGAGCTCGGCGGCGACAACGTGCCGGCCAAGTTCCTCGAGGGCCTGACCATCCGCACCAACCGCACCTTCCAGGACAACTACCTGGCCGCGGGCGGCAACAACGCGGTGTTCAACTTCCCCGACAGCGGCACCCACGACTGGGGCTACTGGGGCCAGCAGCTGCAGGCCATGAAGCCTGACCTGCAGCGCGTGCTGGGCGCGAACGCCTCCTCGTAACCACGACAGCAAAAGGCCCCGGGAGCAATCCCGGGGCCTTTTGCTTGTCACGGTGCCGGCGGAGCGCCCGTCACTTGAGCTGTGCCGACGACAGGCCCAGCAGGCGTCGCGCCACAACGAGCTGCTGAATCTGCTGCGTGCCCTCGAAGATGTCGAGAATCTTCGAGTCGCGGGCCCACTTCTCGAGCAGGGTCTGCTCGGAATAGCCAGTGGTACCGGCCAATTCGACGGCCTTGAGGGTCACGTCGGTGCCCATGCGCCCGGCCTTGGCCTTGCTCATGGACGCTTCCTTGGAGTTCGGAATCTTGTTGTCGGCCTGCCAGGCGGCGCGCAGCGACAGCAGGTACGCGGCCTCCCAGTCGGACTCCATCCGCAGGAACTCGGCGGCCGGTGCGCTCTGGGCGTGGGCCGGCTTGTCGTACGAGATCTCGATGCCCGCGTCGGTCAGGATCGCCCGCAGCTCCTCCAGGGCGGCACGGCCCACGCCGATCGCCATGGCGGCCACCATCGGACGGGTGTTGTCGAAGGTCTCCATGACCCCGCCAAAGCCCTTGTCCACCTTGACCTCCGGATCACCGAGCAGGTAATCCTTCGGGACCCGGCAGTTGTCGAAGCGGATGACCGCGGTGTCGGAGGCCTTGATGCCCAGCTTGTGTTCCAGGCGCTCGACGATGACGCCGGGGTGCTCGCGCGGCACGACGAACGACTTGATGGCGGCCCGGCCGAGCGACTTGTCGACCGTGGCCCACACCACGATGTGGGTGGCGCGCGAACCGGCGGTGACGAAGATCTTCTCGCCGTTGATGACGTACTCGTCACCGTCGAGCACGGCGGTGGTCGTGACCGCCGCGGAGTCGGAACCGAAGCTCGGCTCGGTGATGGCCATGGCGGCCCACACCTTGCCCCACTTGGACAGCTGTTCCTTGGTGGCGACCGCGGAGATGGCGGCATTGCCCAGGCCCTGGTAGGGCACGGTCAGCAGCAGGGCGACGTCGCCCCAGCTGACCTCGAGCGCGTTCAGCAGCGCAGACATGTTGGCGCCGTTGACGTTTGCGTGCTTGCTCTTGGACTCGTTCGCCGAGAAGCCGGCGCCGGCCACCGAGACGGTGTTCGACTCCTGCACGCCCTCGAACAGGCTGGCAAGGGTGTCGAGTTCCGACGGGTAGGCGTGCTCGGCGAGGTCGTACTTACGGGAGATGGGGCGGAGCATCTCGGCGGCGCCCTGATGTCCCTTTTCCGCGACAGCCTTCAGCTTGCGGGGCAGTTCCAAATTGATTGCCATGATTGGTCTTTCGGGTGAGTGGGAAGAGTTCTGCGATTCGGGCGACTACAGGACGACAACACCCTCGGCGACGCCGAGTGCCCGCAGATCGCGGTACCAGCGCTCAACCGGGTGTTCCTTGGTGTAGCCGTGGCCACCGAGCAGCTGCACGCCGTCGAGGCCGATCTGCATGCCCTTGTCGGCGGCGAACCGCTTGGCCAGCGCGCCTTCCCGCAGGAAGGTCATGCCCTGCTCGGCACGCGACGCACCGCGCCAGACGATCAGGCGCAGGCCGTCCAGTTCGATGGCGATGTTGGCGCACATGAAGGCCACCGCCTGGCGGTTGGCGATCGGCTCACCGAACGCCTGGCGCTCCTTGACGTAGGGCACCACGTAGTCGAGCACCGCGTGCGAGGTGCCGACTGCCAGTGCGGCCCAACCCAATCGGGACAGCGCGATGGCTTCGGAGTAGTCGTTGTCGGTCGCTTCGTCCTCGCCGAGGCGGTTGGCGAGCGGGACTGCGACGTTGTTCAGCTCGATCTTGCCCAGGGCCGCGGCACGGATGCCCATGCTCGGGTCGGCCGTGATCGACAGTCCCTCGGAGCTGGACTCGACGATGAACAGCGCCGGCTTGCCGTCGAGCTGCGCACCGATGATGAACAGCTCGGCGTCGGCAGCGGCCGGAACCAGCGACTTGACGCCGTTGAGGCGGTAACCGCTGGGGGTGCGGACCGCAGTGGTCCGCAGCGCGGTCGGGTCGAACAGCGCGTGCGGCTCGGCGATCGCGACGCACGCCTGCGGGACGTTCTCACCGGCGAACGACGGGAGATACGTGGCCTGCTGACCGGCGCTGCCCCAACGGGTCAGGGCCGACGCCACGCCGCCGGGCGCCAGGATCGGCAGGGCCAGACCCATGTCGCCGTACGCCAGGGCCTCGGCGACCAGTGCCGTGGTGACGGTGTTCTGAGAGGCGGCGATGCCGTCGAACTCCTCGGGCACGTTGATGGCGGTGATGCCGAGTTCGGCGGACTTGGCGATCAGGTCGGCCGGGTAGGTCGCGGCGGCGTCGGCGTCATGTGCGGCCGGCCGCAGGATCTCCTCGGAGAACTCGCGGACGGTCTCCACGATCATCTGCTGGTCTTCGTCCGGGTTCAGGTCGAAGTAGTCCGAGCCGCCCGGCTTCAGGCGGGTCGGGGCGCCGTTGATCCCGGGAATGCGCTTGAACGTCCGGCCCGCGGCGCCGGCGGTGGAGAACGCCGTCTTGATGCCGTACTTCAGGCCGCGGTTCATTGGATCCCGCAGGTTGTACTTGTCCAGGAACTCCTGGCCGACAAAAGGCGTGATCAGCGCCAGACCGATGTCGGTCGCTGTCCGCTTGTGTCGCTGGAGTCCGATGGCGCTCTCCGGGCCCTTGCGCACAGGGCGCTGGGCGGAGCCGGCTTTTGTGCCGTTCTGAGGAAGGGTGTTGGTCATTTCGACAGCCTCGCGTCGTTGGGGCAGTGCGCTATGACCGTATCTTACTCCGGAGTAAGGTACGACGCTCGTGTTATCAACTTCACATTCGAGGACTCGGTGGCTGATGCACGAAAACCCGCGCTGAACGCGGGTTTTCGGGCACAGATTCCGTAATCAGGAGAGGGCGGCGAGCACTTTTTCGTGCAATAGACCGTTGGTCGCGACCGCGCTGCCGCCGTGCGGCCCGGGTGTGCCGGCCAGGTTGGTGAACGACCCGCCGGCCTCCCGGATGACGACGTCCAGCGCCGCCAGATCCCAGAGCTTGACCTCCGGTTCGACGGCGATGTCGACCGCGCCCTCGGCCAGAAGGCAGTAGGACCAGAAGTCGCCGTAGGCCCGCACCCGCCACACCGCATCGGTCAGTGCGACGAACGCGTCGCGCCGGTCTTCCCAACCGGTGGTCAAATCCGAGTAGGACAGGCTCGCCGCGTCCAGTGCGTCGACACCCGATACCGAGATGGGCCGCGTCTGCCCGCCGAATGAACTGAACGCACCTGCGCCGGTACCGGCCCACCACCGGCGGCCGAGAGCCGGCGCGCTGACGACGCCGACGACCGGCACTCCGTCCTCGAGGAGGGCGATCAACGTCGCCCACACCGGCACGCCGCGGACGAAGTTCTTGGTGCCGTCGATCGGGTCGATGACCCACTGCCGGCCTGCGAAAACCGCTGTGCCCCCGTATTCTTCGCCCAACAGGGCGTCGTCCGGCCGGGCCGCGGCCAACGTCTCGCGCAGCACCCGTTCCACGGACTGGTCGGCATCGGTCACCGGCGTCAGGTCCGGCTTGGTCTCGATGCGCAGGTCCAGCGCGCCGAAGCGATCGAGCGTCACGGCATCGGCCTGATCGGCCAGTTTCAGGGCAAGGTTGATGTCGTCTGCGACGCTGCTCATGCGCAATCCGCCTTCGCTACTTGCTGGGGAGTCATGGGTGCAGTCCTACCATGAGTATGTGTGGGAATTCGTCGTGCTCATTGTCTTGCTCGGAGCGCTCGTACTGCTGGCCGCCCCATGGCTTCGGCGGACGCGGAGCGGGGAGAGCGGGACGCTGCTGATCACCGGCGTCAGTCCGCGCCCCGATGCCGCGGGGGAGCAGTTCGTCACCGTCGCCGGCGTCATCAACGGTCCCAGCGTGAATGAGCACGAGGTCTACGGCCGGATCGCGATCGACGTGGCCGAGTGGCCCGCGGTGGGCCAGCTGGTGCCCGTCGTCTACTCGCCCAAGAATCCCGACAACTGGAACTTCGCGCCGCACGCGCCTCAGCCGTAGTCGTCCGGCTGGTCACGGTCCCACTCTCGCCGCTATGCGGTTTGCTCAGCATAGTCGGAATTTTCCCGCAAATCGGTTAGTTCGAGCATTTTGCTGTGCTAATAGATGCATGGTGCGATCACGCAGCTATCGCATCGAGCTTGCTAGCCGCGCTCGCGTGCAGTGCTCGGATTCGACCGTGAAGGGGACAACACACACATGCCCAAGTCTCAGATGTCGTCGACCGCTAGGGCCACCAGAATGATCGGAGCCGGCCTGGCAGCAGGCGGATTGATGCTGCTGGCGCCGGCCGGCGTGGCATCAGCGGACGGCGGGCCGCTCGACGGGCTGGGCAGCGCGGTGGGCGGTGAGCTCGGTTTCACGCAGCACTTCGCCACCCACAACATCGGCGGACTCGCCGGCATCGCCGCGATCAACGCCGGCGGCCTTCAGGCCGGCGTTGGTTCGCTGAGCTCCGGCGTCCTGTCGGGGTCGACGGCCACGTCGTCGCTTCTCAATTCAGGGGGCAATCTGACGACGTTCGCGGTGCAGGGCATCCTGCGTCCCGGTCACTAGGCGGCCGATCGAGCACCGATTGCAGGGAGCGCACCGCTGGTCAGCCGTGCGCGACCCGCAGCATGTGGGCCACATCTGTCAGCTTCACCCGCGGCCGGTTCTGGCCTTCGCCGGCCGACCGTTCGTGCGCGTCGATCAGGCGCCAATGGTCGTTGGTCACCAACGCGGGCTGCCGCGACAGGAACCAGGCCTCCAGATCCTCGGTGTGCGTGGACCCGAAGTCGGCCAGCTCGGCGCCGCAGATGTCCGCGATCAGGGTGTTGACGGTGTCCTGCGAGTCCTTCTTGTTGCTGCCGATCACACCCGACGGCCCGCGCTTGATCCAGCCGACGACGTACTCGTTTCGGCTGCCCTCGACCCGGCCGTCGGTGTGCGGGATGGTCGCCGCACGCTCGTCGAACGGCAGGCCCGCGGTCGGGACGCCGCGGTAACCCACGGCACGCACCACCAGCTGCGCCGGCAGTTCTTCGCGATGACCGCTGTCCTTCGCGACGATCCGGCCGCCTTCGTCGACCAAGTCGTTGTGGCCCAACACGATCGACTCGACACGATCGGTGCCCTTGATCTCGATCGGCGACGTCTGGAACTTGAACACGATGCGGCGCTCGCGCCCGAGGGCCCCGCGTTCGGCGTAGCCGCGCAGAATCTTGATGTTCTGCCGCACGGTCTTGCCTGCCGCCTCCAGGTCGGCGTCGGTGATGCCGTCGACATCGGCCGGATCCACGATCACGTCGACGTCGGCCATGGCTGCCAAATCACCGAGCTCACGCAGTTCCAGCGTCGTGAACGGAGCCTGCAGTGGGCCACGCCGGCCGATGATCACGACCTCGCGGACGCCGCGGGCACCGAGGGCCGTCAGCGCGTGGTCGGCGATGTCGGTGGCCGCCAGCTCGCCGGGATCGCTGACGAGGATGCGGGCCACGTCCAGCGCCACGTTGCCGTTGCCGACGACCACGGCCCGGTCCTGCGTGACGTCGGGGTTCATGGCCGCGAAATGCGGATGCGCGTTGTACCAGCCGACGAAATCGACGGCGGCCACGCTGCCTTCCAGTTCCTCACCGGGGATGCCGAGCGGCCGGTCGGACTGGGCGCCGATGGCGTAGATGACGGCGTCGTACCGCTCCGAGAGCTCGGTGGCCTGCACGTGCTCACCGACGGTGATGTTGCCGAAGAAGCGGAACCGCGGGTCGTCGGCGATCTTGTCGAACTGCGCCGTCACCGTCTTGATCTTCGGGTGGTCCGGAGCCACGCCGGAGCGCACCAGACCCCAGGGGGTGGGCAGCATCTCGAGCATGTCGATGCGCACGTCGACCGGATCATCGGCGGCGGCCTTGGCATCGGCGAATTTCAACAGTGACGCGGCAGCGAAAAACCCTGACGGGCCGGATCCGACAACCGCCACATGGTAAGGGCGCATATGTATGGTTTGCCTTCTTGTTCTGCTCAGTGCGCGCAAGGGGCTGTCGCGACGCGGCCGAGCGGGCCTACAGGGCGATGCTAAACCGGTCTAAGCGATCAGGGCTCGCAATGTGAAAGTCCGTCTCACTGGTCGGTACCCTCATCCTTTGTGGACCTCGACCGTCAAGCCGACATTGCCGCCCTCGACAGCACCCTGACCACTGTGGAGCGGGTGCTCGACGTCGAAGGTCTGCGCGCGCGAATCGCCAAACTCGAAGACGAGGCGTCTGACCCCAAGCTGTGGGACGACCAGGCCAACGCCCAGAAGGTGACCAGCAGCCTGTCGCACGCACAGGGTGAGCTGCGCCGGGTCGAGGAGCTGCGCGGTCGGGTCGAGGACCTGCCCGTGCTCTACGAGCTGGCCGAGGAGGAAGAAGGCGCGGCCAAGACCGACGCCATCGCCGACGCCGACGCCGAACTGGCCAAGTTGCGTGAGGACATCGAGGCGCTCGAGGTTCGAACGCTGCTGTCGGGGGAATACGACGAGCGGGAAGCTGTCGTCACCATCCGCTCCGGCGCCGGTGGCGTCGACGCTGCCGACTGGGCCGAGATGTTGATGCGCATGTACATCCGCTGGGCCGAGAAGCACGGGTATCCGGTCGAGGTTTTCGACACGTCGTACGCGGAGGAGGCGGGCATCAAGAGCGCGACGTTCGCGGTGCACACCCCGTTCGCCTACGGCACGCTGTCGGTGGAGCAGGGCACCCACCGTCTCGTGCGGATCAGCCCCTTCGACAACCAGAGTCGCCGTCAGACGTCGTTCGCCGACGTCGAGGTGCTGCCGGTCGTCGAGACCGCCGACTCCATCGACATCCCCGAAGGCGACGTCCGGGTCGACGTCTACCGGTCCAGCGGCCCGGGCGGTCAGTCCGTCAACACCACCGACTCGGCGGTCCGGCTCACGCACATCCCGACGGGCATCGTCGTGACCTGTCAGAACGAGAAATCGCAGCTGCAGAACAAGGTTTCCGCGATGCGAGTGCTCAGCGCCAAGCTGCTGGAACGCAAGCGCCAGGAAGAGCGCGCCGAGATGGACGCGTTGAAGGGCGACGGCGGCAGCTCCTGGGGCAACCAGATGCGCTCGTACGTGCTGCACCCCTACCAGATGGTGAAAGACCTGCGCACCGAGTTCGAGGTCGGTAATCCGGCCGCGGTGCTCGACGGCGACATCGACGGCTTCCTCGAAGCCGGGATCCGCTGGCGCAACCGAAAAGAAGATGACTAACTTTTTCTCTCTCCAAGCCGCGAGCCAACCGCAATCGCTCGGTTGGTGGGCGCAGCAATGGCATGACTTCTGGCGCGGCTCGATCGGCGAGTGGATCATCACCCGCGGGCTGCGGATCGTCATGCTCGTCATCGCGGCGATGCTCATCGCGCGGTTCGTCGGCTGGCTGACGCACCGCGTCACCGCCCGCATCGACGAGCGTTTTCAGGAGAGCGACGCGCTGGTCCGGTCGGAGACCACCAAGCACCGGCAGGCCGTCGCCTCGGTGATCTCGTGGGTGACGATTGCGCTGGTGTCGGTGGTCGTGTTGGTCGACGTCATCGAAATCCTCGGCATCCCCATCGGTTCGCTGGTCGCGCCCGCCGCCGTGCTGGGCGCCGCGCTCGGCTTCGGTGCGCAGCGCATCGTGCAGGACCTGCTGGCCGGGTTCTTCATCATCACCGAGAAGCAGTACGGGTTCGGTGACCTGGTGTCGCTCACCGTCACCGGCATCGCGGTGCCGGCCGAGGGCACCGTCGAGGACGTGACGCTGCGCGTCACCAAGCTGCGCTCCAGCGACGGCGAGGTGTACACGATTCCCAACGGCCAGATCGCCAAGACCGTCAACCTGTCGAAGGACTGGGCGCGTGCGGTCGTGGACATCCCGGTGCCCACGACAGCGGACCTCGGCAAGGTCAACGACGTGTTGGGCCGGGTGTGCGAACGCGCGATGGAGGACCGCCAGCTGCGCACGCTGCTGCTCGACAAGCCCCAGCTGATGGGTGTGGAGAGCATCGAGCTGGACACCGTGAACCTGCGGATGGTGGCGCGGACGCTGCCCGGCAAGCAGTTCGAGGTCGGCCGGCGACTGCGCGTGATGGTCGTCTCCGCGTTCGGACGGGCCGGCATCGAGAGTCCTGCCGACCACGAGCCCGAAGTGGAGGCCATGGTGCATCCCGCCACGGTCGGCGGCGCCGCGGAACAGACCCAGGGTCCGGGGGACGAGCAGTGATGAACGCCCTCTCCCGTATCGCCGTCAAACGCGCCGACCGCTCCTGGCCCACCTACATCCTGGGCCGGGTCCGGACGTCCACGGTCGGCCTGATCGTGGCGTTCTTCGTGGCGTACTGGCTGCACCAGACCTACGCGCCACCGCCACCGCCGCCCCCGCAACAGCCCGCGGTGGTGCCGCCGGGCTTCGTGCCCAACCCCGAGTACACCTGGGTGCCGCGTACCGACGTGAACACCCGACCGAAGACGACGTACCGGCCGACGCCGACGGAGACCACCGAGACGCCGACGACCACCACGACCACGACCTCGAGCACGCCGACCACGACCACGACGACGGCGCCGCCCACCACGACGGTCATCACGCCGGCGCCGGGCCTGCCGCCCGTCACGCTGCCGTTGTTGCCCGGCATGGCCCCGGCACCGACGCCGGCACCCGCGCCGTCCCCGCCACCGGGACCGCTCCCGGCCGCGGCACCGGCGGATGGCCCGGTCACGACCACGATCATTTCGCCCGGCGCGGCACCCGCGCCGAGCTAGCGGCATCAGCCTCAGCCGTCACACCTGAGCGTCCGACTACACTGGCGTGCCGTGATGATCACCCTCGACCACGTGAGCAAGAACTACAAGTCTTCGGCACGCCCAGCCCTGGACAACGTGTCGCTCAAGATTGACAAGGGTGAGTTCGTCTTTCTCATCGGTCCGTCCGGTTCCGGGAAGTCGACGTTCATGCGTCTGCTGCTCGGTGCCGAGGTGCCGACCTCGGGCGACATCCGCGTCTCGAAGTTCCACGTCAACAAGCTGCCCAGCCGGCACATCCCGAGCCTGCGCCAGGTCCTCGGCTGCGTGTTCCAGGATTTCCGGCTGCTGCAGCAGAAGACGGTGTTCGAGAACGTGGCGTTCGCGCTGGAGGTGATCGGCAAGCGCCCGGACACCATCAACCGCATCGTGCCCGATGTGCTGGAGATGGTGGGCTTGTCGGGCAAGGCCAACCGGCTGCCCGGCGAGTTGTCCGGTGGCGAACAGCAGCGGGTCGCGATCGCCCGGGCCTTCGTCAACCGGCCGCTGGTGCTCCTTGCGGACGAACCCACCGGCAACTTGGACCCCGAGACGAGCAACGACATCATGGACCTGCTGGAGCGGATCAACCGCACCGGTACGACGGTCGTGATGGCCACCCACGACCATCACATCGTCGACTCGATGCGTCAGCGCGTCATCGAACTCGAACTCGGCCGCCTCATCCGTGATGAGCAGAGCGGCGTCTACGGAATGGATCGCTAAGTGCGCTTCGGCTTTCTCGTCAATGAAGTCCTGACTGGATTTCGTCGCAACGTCACCATGACGGTCGCCATGATCCTGACGACCGCCATCTCCATCGGCCTGTTCGGCGGTGGTCTGCTGATCGTCCGCCTGGCCGACCAGTCCAAGCAGATCTATCTGGACCGCGTGGAGAGCCAGGTCTTCCTGACCGACGACGTCTCGTCGAACGACCCCAACTGCGACGCCGACCCGTGCAAGTCGCTGCGCAAGCTGATCGACGACCGCAAGGACGTCAAGTCGGTGCGGTACATGAACCGGGACCAGGCGTACGACGACGCCGTCCGGCGCATCCCGGCGTTCAAGGACTACGCGAGCAAGAAGGCGTTCCCGGCGTCGTTCGTCGTCAAGCTCGACAATCCCGAGCAGCACAAGGGATTCGAGGACGCGCTGCGCGGCCGTCCGGGCGTGCGCCAGGTGACCGATCAAAAGGAACTGGTCGACCGGCTGTTCGGCATCCTCGACGGCATCAGTGCGACAGCCTTCGCGGTGGCGCTCGTGCAGGCCATCGCCGCGACCTTGTTGATCGCCAACACGGTGTTGATCGCCGCACGCACCCGCAGCACCGAGATCAGCATCATGAGGCTGGTGGGCGCCACCCGGTGGTACACCCAATTGCCGTTCTTCGTCGAAGCGTTGATCGCCGCGTTGGTCGGTGTGGTGCTTGCCGTGGTCGGGTTGATCATCGTGCGGGCGATGTTCCTCGAGGACGTGCTCAACCAGTTCTATCAAGCCGGCCTGATCGCCAAGGTCGACTACGCCGACGTCCTCGTGTTCTGCGCGCCGTGGATGCTGCTGCTGGGGCTCGGCATGGCGGGCCTCACCGCGTACGTCACGCTGCGCGCGTACATCCGGCGGTAGCGATGGCAAAGAAGAAGGACGACAAGGACAAGTCGGGTAACAACTCCGTCGTCGCGACCAACCGCAAAGCGCGACACAACTATTCGATCATCGATACCTACGAGGCGGGGATCGCGCTGGTCGGCACCGAGGTGAAGAGCCTTCGCGAGGGCCTGGCATCGCTGGCCGACGCGTTCGCCACCGTCGATGACGGCGAGGTGTGGCTGCGCAACCTGCACATCGCCGAGTACCACCACGGCACCTGGACCAACCACGCGCCGCGACGCAACCGAAAGCTGTTGTTGCACCGCAAGCAGATCGACATGTTGGTCGGCAAGCTGCGGGACGGCAACTTCACGCTGGTTCCGCTGAAGCTGTACTTCTCCGACGGCCGGGTCAAGGTCGAATTGGCGCTGGCCCGCGGTAAGGAAGCGCACGACAAGCGCCAGGACATCGCCAAGCGCGATGCGCAGCGCGAGATCACCCGTGAGATGGGCCGCCGCTTCAAGGGCAAGATCTGACCGGGGTTCTGCTCGCGCTGCTGTCGGCGCTGGGCTACGGCATCAGCGATTTCGTCGGTGGTATCGCGGCACGGCGCGTCGCGGCACTGCGGGTGGTGCTGGTGTCATACCCCATCGCCGGGGTACTGCTGACGGTGATGGCATGCGTTGTCGGCGGCCAGGTTTCGTCGAACGCGGTGCTCTTGGGTGTGTCGTGCGGCGTGCTGCAGGCATTCGGAATCTGGTGGTTCTACGCCGCGTTGGGTTCCGGACCGATATCCGTCGTCTCGCCGTTGACCGCGATCCTGGTGTCGGCAGGGCCGATTGCCGTCGGCGTCGCCATGGGGGAGCGGCCCAGTGGGCTGGCGATCGCCGGGATCGCGCTGGCGTTGGTCGCCGTCGCGCTGGTGAGCGCGCAGGCCACCGATGAGGACGAGACGCCGCACCGGTTCACGGCCAAGGTCGCCTGGCTGACCGTCGGCTCTGGATTGACCTTCGGGCTCAGCTTCGCCGTGATCCATCAGGTGCCGCACGACGCGAAGCTCTGGCCGTTGGTGTTCGCCCGCTTCGCGGCCACCGCGGTGGTGATGATCGCCGCGGTGGTGACCCGCAATTTCGCACTGCCGGCCGGACATCCGCTGAAGCTCGCCCTCATCGCGGCGGGACTCGACGTCATCGCGAACGTCGCGATGCTGCTGGCGCTGCAGGCCTCGATGCTGTCGTTGGCGAGTGTGCTGATCTCGCTCTATCCCGCGGCGACCGTCGCCCTGGCCATGGTGGTGCTCAAAGAGCGCGTACGGGCTTGGCAAGCCGTCGGCATGGTGCTGGCGTTGGGCTCGGTCGCGATGATCGCCGCGGGATAGCCGGCAGCACTAGAGCTGGTTGATCCGGATCAGGTTGCCGGACGGATCGCGAAATGCGCAGTCGCGCACGCCATAATCCTGGTCGGTCGGTTCCTGCAGCACGTCGGCGCCGGCGGCCTCGAGGCGCGCGAACAGCGCGTCCAGGTCATCGGTGGCCAAGGTGACGGCGCCGTAGGAACCCTTGGCGATGAGCTCCAGGATGGTGCGACGCTCGTCGTCGGTGATGCCGGGGTCGGCGGCCGGCGGGTGCAGCACGATCGACGTGCCCGGCTGTCCGGGCGGGCCGACGGTGATCCACCGCATGTCTTGGTAGCCAACGTCTTTGCGCACCTCGAAGCCGAGATCGTCGCGGTAGAACTTCAGCGCGGCCTCGGCGTCGGTGTGGGGCAGGAATGCGTAGTGAATGGAGATGTCCATGCCCGTCACGGTAGTGGCGGTCAGTGCGGCGGTGCTTCTTGATTCCTGATCGGTCTGGTGACCTGCCGGGCCAGGCAGGCGGGAATGCCGTCGGCCGCCTGCGAATGGTCGCGGCGGTACACACTCGGCGCCACCCCGACCAGTTCGGTGAACCGCGTACTGAACGTGCCCAGCGATGAAAAGCCAACGGCGAAACAGACATCGGTCACGCTGAGGTCGCCGCGACGCAGCAGCGTCATGGCCCGCTCGATGCGCCGCGTCATCAGGTACGAGTAGGGCGATTCCCGTAGATGCGCCGGAACTCGCGGCTGAGGTGACCGGCCGACATGTGCGCGCCACGGGCCAGGTCTTCGACATTGAGCGGCTTGGCGTACTCCCGGTCGATCCGGTCCCGCACCTTGCGGATCACCGTGGTGTCCCGCAGGCGCTGTGCCTCGGCCCGGTCGTCCCCCATATGGCCATCGTTGCATGACCAACGATTGGGATGCTTGCGCGATTCGCCTTCCGGGGCCGTCCGGCCGTCGTACGGTCAGCCGGTGAGCAGCTCAACGCGACCCGTGACCGTCCTGGAGAAGTCCGACGTCTTGCCCGCCCTCTTCGGGGTATGGGACGACATCGACAAACTGCTGGCCACCATCTCCGAGGCGGAGCTGTTGACCACACAGACCGAGTTGCCCGGCTGGCACGTCCGCGATGTCGTCGCGCACATCATCGGCACCGAGCTCATGCTCAAGGGTGAAGCGGTGCCCGAAGCCGACATCGACGTATCCGAGTTGGACCACGTGCACAACCCCATCGGCGTGATGAACGAGTGCTGGACCCGGTCATTCAGCGCGCTCTCGGCAGCCGAGCTGCGGGAGAAGTTCCGCGCCGTCACCGACGACCGGCGGGCCACGCTGACGGCGATGTCGGACGAGGACTGGAACACCCCGACGATGACACCGGCCGGCCAGGACAGCGTCGGTCGCTTCATGCGGATCCGGACGTTCGACTCGTGGATGCATGAGCAGGACATCCGCGAGTCTGTCGCGCGGCCCGCACCGGATGCGGCGTTGCAGAAGCCGGAGGCGCAGCTGTCCCTCGACGAGATCGAGACGATGATGGGCTTCGTCGTCGCCAAGCGCGGGGGAGCGCCCGACGGATCGCGGGTCGCGATCGAGCTGACCGGACCCATGGCGCGCACCATTCGGGTCGCGGTCGACGGTCGCGCCGCGGTGGTGCCCGACTTCGGCGGCGCCGAGCCGACCACGGTGATCCGGATGGACGGCTGGCAGTTCACGCGGCTGTGCGGCGGACGTCCGCTTGGCGCGGTGCGGCCGGTCGTCATCGAATTCGAGGGTGACGCCGAGGTCGGTCGGCGGATCGTCGAGAACCTCGGTTACGTCATCTGACCTGGTCTGACGGCGGGACCGGGCCTCGTATACGCGCTCGGAATAATGGCTTGGCGTTCGCCGTTGGGTCTGGCGTAAGATTGTTGGTCCTGCCGAAAGTCGGCGGGGGTGCGAGGGGCTGAACGGTTTCGACTTCGCGCATCGAATCAAGGGAAGCGTGCCGGTGCAGGCAAGAGACCACCGTAAGCGTCGTTGTAACCAATTAAGCGCCGATTCTCATCAGCGCGACTACGCCCTCGCTGCCTAAGTAGCGACCGCGTGTCTGTCAGACCGGGAGCGCCCTCGGCCCGGACCCTGGCATCGACTAGAGGGACCCACCCACGGGGCCGGTCGCGGGGCCCGTGGGGACATCAAACAGCGACTGGGATCGTCATCTCGGCTTGTTCGCGTGACCGGGAGATCCAAGTAGAGGCATAGCGAACTGCGCACGGAGAAGTCTTGAGGGAATGCCGTAGGACCCGGGTTCAATTCCCGGCAGCTCCACCAGAAAGGCCCGGCTCGAATACGAGCCGGGCCTTTTCGTTTGGCTGCGTCGCTGGGGTCTTGCCGGCAAGCCCTGGGTTCAGACGTTACGGATATCGGGTTTGAGCAAGTGGGGTTCGGTATCGGTGTCGTCGATGCCGAAGCTGATGATGCGACGCGGCGTGATGCGGATGATCGCCGAATCGAGAGCATCTCCGGCGGGGCCATGCTGCCCTGACGCTGTCACGGCCTGCTCTGCGGTGCCGCGTATCTCGAGGCAACGCACACGCCACGGGTCGCGAGAGGCGATGTCGTCGACGACGAAGGCGACCTTGTCGTGGTGGGCGAGGTTGCGGAACTTCCGGCTCTTGGCCATGTTGTAGCCAGAGATGTCGATGGTGCCGAGTTCTTCGTTGTAGGTGAAGCCCACCGGGCTGACCTGCGGTGTGCCGTCGGGCTGGATGGTGGCGAGTCGCCCGAGGTCTGCCGCCTTCATGAATTCGATTTCGTGTGGTTTGAAGGACATGTATTCCACGCTAAAACCTCAACCATGGTTGAGGTCAACCCCGGCGCATGCAACACGATTCGTAGTTTCGGTACCGCCATGTAGTGAGCCATGTCCCGCATTTTCGTGACAGAAACTGAAACACGTTCTAGTCTCTGGTTCATGGGTAACCTGGAGGCGATCGCCGACATTCAACGGCTCAAGTACCGGTACTTCCGCTCCTTGGACCTCAAGGACTGGGACACCTTCGGGGACTGCCTCGCCGCAGATGTCGTGACCCGCTATGGCACACACGCGATGGGTGAGCCGGTGCACTACGAGGGACGAGTCGCCGTCGTCGACTTCATGCGGACGAACCTCGACAATGGAATCATCACCACGCATATCGCCAGCCATCCCGAGATCGACCTCGACTCCGACACCACGGCGCACGGTTCGTGGGTGTTCGAGGACACCGTGATCGTGCCGGGGCACGCGATGATCCGCGGCTCGGGCTACTACTCCGATACCTACCGCAAGGACGAAGACGGTGTGTGGCGGATCGCCAGCACCGGGTACCAGCGCATCTACGAGGCGCTCACGTCGCTGGAAGATATGCCGAGTTTCAAATTGCTCGCGAACCGTTGGGCTTAGCGCCGGCGAGCGTCGGTGCTTTGCACGTCCTATCTGAGCCCAAGCCCAAGCATCTCCTGACTGCGGCTTGCGATAAGCGCGACGAGGCCACTAGCCGTTTCGCAATCCCATCTCTAGGACAAGCGCATCGAGCTCAGGATTGTTTCGGGGAATGATGTTCGTGTAGAGAAATGTGTCCAACCGACCTTCATCGTCAAAGAGTAGGCCGTGGCATCTATCTGCCTTGAGTTGGTAGCCTTTCGCGACCAGATACGTCTGCAGCCGATTCCGAGCAGCGTCTAGACCAGAATGCCGGTTGGCGACCGCGAGAAATATCGCAACGTAGCCCCACATTTCGCGGAACCCAAACACAGCGTCATGGTAGGTCCCGTCGCCCTGGGTGCGCCGAACCAGCTCCGCGACTGCATCAATGATCTGCTGCTGTGTCTCCCCAGCCAAGGAAAGGAGGTCCGCGCCAAAACGAAGGCCGCCAGGCGTTTCGAAATCAGTGATGCAGTCGATGAGACCAAGCACTTCGGCTACAGCATTGAAACTCGGCTTAACTGGGGAATCATCGTATTCTCCCAGCAGATCCCGCTGCATCCAAAGATGCAAGGGCTGACAGTGATCGGTAACTAGCGTACGCGACGGTTGGGCCCCGTCGGTCTCCGAATCTGCATCCACATATAAACCGCCATTGAGGTAGAGCATATAGAGGTCGAGTTCGTCGAATGCGCGGAACTGCGTTGTCACCCCGCTTTCGGTGCGTCGTCGAAGGTAAAGCAGAAACTCAGATGGCCGTTCGCAAATCTGTGCAATAGCGGTGAGGTCGTGCAGGGAAGTAATCCAACTGGCGCCAGCGTCGGCACTGATGATCCCGGCACTCTGAAGATCGCCGATCGCAGTGCCTAGGGGACCGATATCGTCAAGCAGCGCAACGATGGACCGAACCTCCCGCACGTGTTCGAGGTCGAGCCAGCTGTGGTTTCCAAGCCAAACGCCACCATGCATTTGGATGAGCCGCCTCAGACGCCCAGCCTGCGTGCACGCATCGCCGACTGTGGCCTTCAAGTCGGTACCTAGCCTTCGAACATCCCCGCGACGGGCTTGAACAGCGATGGACTTGCCCTTGACCTCAAGGATAATCGCAACGTCGTCGATCACGAACAGCCCGTCTCCTTCGACCTGCTTCCCAACGCGATTCAGGTCGTCGCAGGTGCGGTCCAGTAGGTGTTCGGCCGCGGTGGTTGTGGGCGCGATGTACTCAAAGCTGGCGAATCTCGGTGGGACGCCGAGGATCTTCTCAAGCTGTTCTAGAGCGATGCTCTCGCTTGCCTTTTGGCGCGCCCCCTTGTCATAGCGCACGAACTCCGGCGAGTTCGGCGGTAATGCTTTCTCAAAGATGCGTCGTAGCGAATCCAGACCGACATCATTTGTCGTGGCGACGAAATTGCCTTCCCCGTCCGTGATCAGAGGTGTGGTGAGAAACGGATTAGTTCCGGTCAGCATGTTGTACACACGGTCAACCGCGTCCACGCTCGTATCGAAAGTCTGAGCGTAGGAATTTAGCACTTGTATCGCTGTCTCGGCATCGATCTGCGCCGCCACAGCAATTTCTTCACCGGTGATAACAGCCCTGTCTGCCGGCAGAAACATGAACGGAATCATCATGCTCATGAATGCATCTGCATCGTCGGCCGGAATCTCGGCCGGGGGAATGCCCGGGTACTTCTCGATAATGTCGGCAGTGCCGTCCCTCAACGCAGTCATCCGTTGGGAAGATAGTTCGGCCATTGCCGATCGAACAGCTAGAACGTCGGTGTAGCTGTAGCCCAGGTACTGGCGCATGAGTTGTTCGACGCTAGGGTTGGCGAACAAGAGTCGCTCGTGGTCACGTCGGATTTGGTCGTATTGCAGATTGCGGATGTTTAGCACCGCAGCCTGGTACTCGGCAGCGAGCGCGACAAGCGGGTCGTTCTGCAGACGAGATTCGAACTGCAGACGGTATGTTGCAATACGACTTAGCCGGGAAGCGTGCTGATGCAAGGCTCCTACTGCCTCGTGCGGACGTGTCTCTCGCCGTGGCCGCGGATCCGGCTTTCGGCTCCCGCGCGATAATAAGACCGCTGCGACTAACTCCACAACGAGCGCTGAGCTCTCTGGCATAACGATTCGCGGGTCCGGGGCAGGTGGAAACTCCCGCATGCGCATGAGCTCGATGACGTCGAACGCATCGGCGTCAAGGACAAGATGTTGGATGGCCGCAACCTCGATCTTGGTCTGCTCGTACAGCACGGTCCTGACATCCTGGCTCGTCGTGCAGTCAGCAAACAAACCGATCTCACGGAGGGCGTTGTCGAGAGCGGAAGCGTCGATGTCTTTCGGACGGCCATCGGCTGAACGGCTTGTGCGCCCCATCCGGCATTTACGGCGCCGCTTCCCTGCTCGCTTCGACAAGGTCGGCTCCCCTCGTATTCTGTCCTGCTGCCACAGCTACTAGTTCCGCGGTCGTCGCGAACCCCAGCCAGAAGTCAGTTTCTCGCAACTGCGGCCAGACCAACCCACACATGTCATTGCACGCGACCAGCTGCTCGAGGTTAGCGAACGGAGCGCTGAAGCAAGCCTGATGGCCTGTGCGAAGATGCGACGGCTCAATGGAATGTGGTCCGGGCCGTTCACTGGCGTACCGCCGTTCATTGGGAGCTCACCCGAAATAGTCCGGATGTGCGGGCGCAATGTGCGACTGTTCCTCTCATGACCAATCCTCCCAACAGCGCGGAGTATGAACGTCTTGTTGAGACCTTGGTTAGACGACTTGCTGAGAGCGCGCCCGTCCTGACCGAACGGATTCGGTGGGATGAAGACATAGAAGGGCGCGCAACCACCAATCAGATCGACGTCGTTTGAACCACCCCGAGTTTGGTGCACACCGGTTATTGGTGCGCAGTCTCTGATTGGGCTGCGGTCGTAGCGTAGTAGAT
>NZ_JBJIAK010000038.1:0-59646 GCF_045310915.1 Mycobacterium sp. SMC-17
TACTATTCCCAACTCGTGACCGGTAGACCGGCCGGATCACAGAAACCTGAGGGTGCATGAAACCCGGGACGGTTCAGTGCTTGCCTGGTGCGCTCAGATGGGAACAATCACGTTTCACCCGTGGCCAGTACGACGGACAGATGATCCAGGTTCTGTTGATAGGCCGGACGAGTTGCGGATTGATCTCGACCCCCAGCCCGGAATTCCGTTCACAGAGGTAGTTCGAGTGGCGCTGGCCGCTCGCGACTTGCTGAGCGAAGTCGGGATGACTGGTTACTGCAAGACTTCAGGCGGACGAGGTGTCCACGTCTACGTGCGGATAAGGCCTGATTGGGGATTCGACGACGTACGTCATGCGGCCATCGCCTTCGGCCGGGAGTTGGAGCGGCGCGATAAGGGAGTAACCACCGAATGGTGGAAGGAACTTCGCGGCAACAGAGTGTTCGTTGACTACAACCAGAACTGTCGAGATCGGACGATCGCTTCAGCTTGGTCGCCGCGGGCGCGCCCTGGCGCTCCTGTCTCGACGCCGGTGGCGTGGGAAGATCTGGAAAAGACTGACGATCCAAGCGTTTTCAACATTACGACCGTGCCAGAACGTTTCAGTGAGATAGGTGATCCGTGGTTAGGTATCGACGAAAAACAGTTTTCGCTTGGTCCACTACTGAGGCTCTGGGAGTCGGATCCGGTCGAAAAGAACTTTCCCCCTGACTACCCGAAAATGCCTGGGGAACCTCCGCGCGTACAGCCTAGTAAAAAGGTATCGGCGAACTGGGATGCAGATGGCAACCACCTTTGAGTGATCCTTAAACGGAATTGTCGCTTCACGATACGAGGGCGGCGCGGCCGACCGGCCAATTTGTTCGACATCAATTACGCCAGCGGGAGGCATGAGGTGAAAGCGATTCGGTTTGACAAACACGCGGAGCGTTGCTGCGCGAGGTGGAGGCGCACACGATGCGGTCACCGGCACGGATCACCCCGATAGTGTAAAGAGGTGCGTTTACTCCGGGTGCATCTTTATGGGTATCGATCGGTGGAGTTCCTCGACTTCGAAGTCGGGCCCTTCACAGTTCTCTTCGGGAAGAACAACGTCGGCAAAACCAACGTGCTTGAAGCGTGGCTCGGCATGCTGAACCCCGGGCAGGCCAGAGTTGTGCGTGGGACCCCTCAACGTCTCGACGACGGGCCTTCCGGCGCGTTGTACGTTCAACTGGAACCTGGATTGTCCTTCGATGACCGGGTATTGAAGGTGGCATCTCAAGCAACAGGCTTCGCCGCACCCGATCGAATCGCATTTACCGGTGAGGGACTGCTCCTAGCTGACCCGTTCGACTACGCCGATGACGGCATAGTGCACTGCTCGCATTGGCAAGGCGAGACAATCGAGGGTCCTAACGTTCACGCGGTCAACATGGACTGGGACTTCGAGGACCTCCACACCCGCGTCGAGACGAAGATCGAACACCTCGCGTCCACGCTGCTCACGGGACGCGTGGAATCGGTTTGGTTGGAGTCCGTCGAGGACTCATTCGCCTACCGGCTCCATCCTGAAACGCAACGCCTTCTAGAGCAATTCAGTTCGCTGGCAACGGATCTGCTCCCGGACTTCGTGGACGGGGGCATCAACGCGTTTATTAAGGTGCCGGGCGCCTGGGGCAAGTCGAAGATCTCCATCGAGTACGTACAACGCGGACAGGGCCAGTGTTCGGACGAGGTTGACACCGCCGGACACGGCGCCGCTCGATGGATCGCGGCCGCCTGCCAACTAGCGCTGCATCTTATGGAGAACTTTCCGGACATTCGAACACTGCATGATGCCGGCTTCAAGGGTTTCTCTGGCCATGTGCTGATAATCGACGAGCCCGAAGCTCACCTGCATCCCTCAGCAGTCGAGAGCGTCGTCCGCTGGTGTCAACGCGTGGTCTCCCACGGATTCAACGTCGTGGTGGCGTCACACCACGACGAGTTTCTCCGAGCCCCCAGCGAAGATGTCACGCTCGTTCACATCACGAGGGACGAAGACTTGATTGAAACCTGGGCGCGCACCCTCACCGCGGCCGATACCCGCCAACTCCAGGAACTTGCGGCCGATGTGGGGGTTCACCCTGCTACGGCACTGTCACTGAATCGGGGGATCCTGTTCGTTGAGGGTCCATTGGACGTGGCGGTTTTGGATGAGTACGCCGGCGGAAAGTTGGACGCCGCCGGCGTCAAGCTCATACCAATCCATGGGACAAAGAACCTCGAAGGTCTCATCTCCGCCGAGTTGGTCACGAACCTCGGGATCAAGTACGGAATCCTTACCGACGCGACGATTACGGCCACAATGAGGGATCGTTCCGGAAATAAGAGGTCGTCCGAGGAGCGGAAAATACTCCGAATACTGCAGAGAGCCGAGGAGGAGGGTCTACCGACGCCGGCGGTGTTTGGCGTGCCGGAGGCAGATCTACTGTTCTGTTTGCCGCCACAAGCGATTAGTGACTACCTCGGGCGACCGTTCCCGGAATGGAAGGCCCTCGTCAACGAGTGTCGAAGCGTGTTAGGCAAGGGGCCATCGGAGTCGGTCAACTGGAAGACATACGCCAACGAGAGGTACGGGCTCCCGCTTACGACTCCGGGCGGTGTGAGAACAATCGTACGCAACCTCGACCTGGCCCGGATCGAGTTCCCATCGATTAACGCAGTCGTCGCCCAAATAGTGAACTGGGCCGCCAGCTGAGCGCCGGTGAGGCATCGCACGTTACATCTCGCGAGTAGGGCGACGATTGGGTCCCACACTCGCGCAAACGATCTGAGCCCTCTACCGTCTGCCGTTTCTCTGACGGCGCGGCTTCCCAGATAGATGCCCGGCGAGCTACTCTGGGATTGTGCAGTCAGGCAGCCGCCCCTCCGCTCAGCGCCGTCGCGACCCGCGTGGTGACACCGACCTCGTCGTCGCCAGTAACTTCATTCGTGCAGTTCGGGACTCTGGATACGTCAGCATGTCCACCGCCTTGGCCGAACTCGTGGATAACTCGCTGCAGGCGAGTGCTACATCCATAGCCATTACGATCGGACGTCCTGATTCGGGCGACCTGCCGGAAATCAACGTCGTTGACAACGGACTCGGTATGAGCCGTGCCGAACTGGAAACCTGCTTGCGATTCGGTGGCACGGGCCGCTTCGACAGCCGCGAGTCGTTCGGTCGGTTCGGAATGGGGTTGCCAGCGGCGTCTCTCAGTCAGTCCCGACGGATCGAGGTGACCGCCTGGCAGGCGGGACGGACGCCACAGACGGTCCGGCTCGACGTTGACGATGTCGTCAACGGCGTGCCGGCCGGATTGCGACCACGACGATCTGGAATGCAGACCACTAGCCCCAACGGTTGCATCGTTTCGTGGCAGCGCTGTGATCGCGTTGAGTATCAGAGACTCGCATGGCTCGAGCGTGCACTTCATCGCGACCTTGGCCGCGTGTTCCGGCGGTTTTTGGACGCTGGCGTGTCCATTTCGATCAACGGCACACGGGTGAAATCTCGCGATCCGTTGCTCCTGCGCAGGACCGTCGACGGGCACAGTGCGGCACTTGCGTTCGAGCCAACACGATACGAATTGGCGACGGCAGCGGGAGGTACCTCGTTCGTCGAGGTTCGTTTCAGCTTGTTGCCCGTTGCAGCATGGCATCGCCTGGACAACGCCACGAAGCGACGGACAGACATCGTAGGCGGCGGCGGGGTATCGATAATGCGGGCCGGTCGCGAGATCGCGTTCGGATGGCACCTCATGGGCGGCAAGCGCAAGGAGAATTACGACGACTGGTGGCGCTGCGAAATCGAGTTCGAGCCGGATCTCGACGAACACTTCGGGTTAACGATCAACAAGCAGGGGATACGACCGTCGAGTCAGCTCAGAGAGGCTCTTGAACCCCAACTCGAATCCGCGGCGCGTTCACTAAACGCCCGCGTCAGACAGGAATTCGAGGACATCAAGTTCCGCGCGGCGACCGCCGTGTCCTGCCGGATCGCCGAGGCTACCGACCCCCATTTGCCGGTAATCACTCATGCTCGCCGGAGGAAGTCGGGCAATGGCGGACTGTCCTATCGGTTGACGTCAACCGCATTGCCGTCGGAGACGATGCTGTCCACGCGCCTGGACGACGGAATCCTAGAGGTAACGCTGAACGTCGACCACCCGGCCTACGCGGCGCTCTACGGGCCATTACAGAGTCTCGCCGACGGATCCGCCGAAAATCCCCTTCGCACTGCGATCGAATTGCTCATTCTGTCGTTCGCGCGCAGTCACCTCTCCAGCGGAGGGCATGCAGATCAGACCGACCTTCTGGCAATTTGGAGCGACACGTACGCGAGGATGCTCCAGAGAATATGACCGAACCCAAGTATCTGCCCCTGGCCCTTCCCCGGGGCGCATCACGCCGTGAGCGCACCGGTTTCAAACAACTGTGTGCTCTGCTAGCGAGCACCCCACGCGCGCAGATCGCCGGACGCGATCACGCGTGGTGGATCGGTGCCGCCGGGCTCGGCGACCTCTACGACCGGCCCTACCTGGCCGCCGCAGCCCACACCGCGATTGATCTGATCGACCAAGGTTGGAAGGTCGACGTCGACAAGTTTGGTGCCTTGTTCTCGCCGCCGGTGGTGGGCGCGGACCGGGAAGCGGAAAAGGCGAGGGTTCGCACTCAGGAGCATCTTCGTCGCGACCTACAACTGCGTAAGCCAAGCGTGCGCCGCTTCGTTGAGCGAATGGAGCGCGCGCGCCTGCACGACGGACGACTAGTATCCGTGTTCAACCTGATGCGCGACGGCCGTGAGCTTGCCGCGGCGCTCAGTAATGCCGAGACCCCCGCAAGCGTGATCCAGCCGTACGTGCAGATCGTCGACGGCGGGAGTTGCGAATACACCGGGTTGGCATTGCAGGATGTTTGGCGGTATTTCAGACACACCTGGTCGAATGCGTATGCGACGGTTCCGGGACGCTCAATGCAGGTGCTCGTTCGCGACGCTGCCACCGAATTCCACGCGGTCATCGGCATCGCGGCGATTTCGAGTCCGGTGGTGCAGATCGCCGAACGCGATCGCTGGATCGGTTGGGAAACCGATCAGTTCGTCGCCGAGGTAGACCGTCAGCCCTCAGCGGCGGTGGCGAGATGGCTCCGACGGCGCATCAAGACCCACCTTGAGGAGATCTACATCGTGGACCTTCTCCGAGACGGGGTCATACAGCACGCGGACCTGTGGACGCCAAACCCCGAGGTGATAGCTCGACTGCGTGCGGACGCCGAACGCCACCGCCGTCGGCACCACCGCAACAGCGTCGTGCGTCACATCAAGAACATCGGCATCGGCGAGTGGGCCGCTCGCGCAGAGACGGATCTCTTCCGCAGCAAGCGGTCGACGGCTTTGGCAGACACCCTCGAAGCCGCGCAGGCCCTCGCTCCCTACTTAGAACCCCGCGCCACCATTCGGGGCCTTACCGACGCGCTAGCCGACCCGAAAGCCAAGGCCCAGATCCGCAAGCTGGTGCGGCGCGCCCGCGGCGAGCGCGTTGGAACTGTAATTGCGGACCTGACCGTGTGCGGCGCCGTCGCGCCGTACAACGCGTTAGCCGCGGGCAAGTTGGTGGGCGCACTGGCCGTATCGCCGACCGTGCTGCAGGCTTACAACCGCAAGTACGGACGCCCCAGCGAGATCGCCTCGGCGATGGCCGGTCGACCCGTTGTGCGAGAGACGCGCCTCGCCTTCATTGGGACTACCTCGCTGTACGGCACGGGTTCGAGTCAGTACAACCGGCTGTTCTGGCCACAGGAAGTCATGGGAGGACCAGCCGGCGAGCGGATGGGTTTCGTCGAACTGGGCCGATCCCGCTCCTTCGGTACGTCTCACGTCAGCGACGAGACCACTGATGCCCTGGTCCGGCTGTCCTCGTTAACCGGTGGCACAGTGCGCGTGAACAGTCTGTTCGGTGAAGGAGTAAGCCCGCGGCTGCGCAAGGTACGGATCGGACTGTCCACGCTGGGCTGGCCAGCCAACGAACTCCTCAAGCACGGTCGGGAACGCATCGTTTACGGAGTGCCGCTCGTCCGTAACCTCAAGCTCTACGCCCTCGGCGTCGAATGCGAACCGGACTACCTCGTTGACGTCGACATGCCGGATGCGGACGAGCAAGTGGGTCGGTGGTGGTTCCAGCGATGGGGATTGCCCCGCGCGCAGCAGCCGAAGGTCATCGCTGACATCCGAACTCACCGCACCGTGATGCCGATCAGACACGGTGCGCGCGTTCCCCTTCCGGACGACGACACGCTGCTCGAATTGCCCTACGCCGAGGATGCCGGGGAACTCTGATCAGTCCGCGGCCGGGGCGGCGCGTGGTCCGTTGACCGGTTCGACGCGGCGGAACACCTCCGCGCTAGCGGACATGTACGCAACGGTGATATCACCATCGGTATCGGGGTCGGTATGCGCCCGTAGTCCCAGAATCCGCACGGTATCACCGTCCTTGAGCGCCGCCGATGCTGGCGTGGTTCGCAGCAGAAGCAGACGTCGCCCCGTCCCTGGGGACAGCATCCAGCGACTATTCACTCCGTTTGGCGGGCCGACGACCGCCTCGAGATCGAACCACGCACCGTCGGGAACCTCTGTCGGATCCGCGGCCACGTCCTGCCAGTACGTGTCGCACAGCTGCCGTACGTGACAGAGCGCGCATCCCTCGGGACTCGGTACGGCCGTAGGCACGTCGTCCTCTTCGGCACGGTCCGCCGCCGCGATTCGGTCTATGATCTCCCTTTTCTGTGCGTGGAGTTCATCGGCGCTCGGCCCGATCAACGACACATCCACACGGGGATAGGACACGACGAGTTCGGTCGCCGGGATCCCCGCAGGGTTGGCGGTGCGGTCCAGGCTCCACATCAATGCGTACATCTGCACCTGCTCGATGTGACCGGCATCTTCGACGCCGGTCTTGTAATCGACGATGCGGGCGTGGGAATCGGTCACGACGATTAGGTCCACTTGACCGTGCAGCCGCACCCCTTCGGCGGTTAATGGCACCTCCGGGTGCGCCCCCGTCGGGAGGGGGCGACGCCGAGGCGGTCTCGGCAGACCGTATTCGCCACCGTGTTCGCTTGGTGCGGCGGGCGGGTTCGCTGCGAACGTCAGCCGACTGAGGTGCTCCTGGACCTGTGCGCGTCCATCGGCCACGCGGGCGCCGAGATCGCGAGTGAGCCGCCGTCGCCGCTCGGCATCGATGCGGGGGTTGTCCATCAATCGCTCGAGCCGTCGGGCCAGCGAGCGCTCGACGACCGCGGTGAGGCCGTTCAAGCCACGGAGAACTCCGATCGCGGCAGGGCCGGTCGCCGACCGGCACCCGTGGTCGGCCAAGGCCGTGACGATCGTTTCGAGCGCATCGTGGATCACGTCGCCCATTAGAGCCGCGGTGGTGGGGAGCCGCGGATAGCCTCGGCCGCCCCACAGGTCCGGATAACGGGCGCGGGAGAGCGCGTACTTGCGCGGGCAGGCTTCGACCTCCTTGAGCGCCGAGTAACTCCAGTTCGACGGCGGTGCCGGCAGCAGCGCTTGTGATGCGGCGACGCCCGTCTTATATACGCGCCTGGACTCTCCTAGCTCAGCCACTGCAGAACCTGTTGGCTAGCGAAGGGCAGGTTGCGTGCGACGACCATAGCGTCGATGGGATGGACAGGCACACTGCCGAATTCCATGGCGTCGGTGAGCGCCTCAGAGGACAGCATGGTCTGGCTTAGTGGGCTGTGAACGGCGAAGATCCACCGTTGCACCCCGCGCTCGGCCAACACCGGCGCCACGACGTCACCGATGCCCTCGATGTGGATGGTCGCGTTGCGTGTAAAGGTAACTCCGTCCACCAGTCGGCCGTCGAGATCAGCGAATAACTGGTCAGCGGCACGCCCAAGGCGCGCCGTATCGAGGTTAGGCGGTGTTCCGTCGAGGAGGTATCGGAGCAGGCTCGCGCCAACCCTGCGGTCGAGCAGCCCGTGTTCGAATCGGTTGCGAAACGACCGCAGGCAGCGGTAGCACGACTCGTCACAGTCTGCCGGGCACTGCTCCAGTCGTGCCAGCGTGTCCTCGTACAGGACTCGGTCGAGTGTGCTCAAACGCCTCGTGAAGCCGGCTCCGCCGGGAAGGGTGTCGTAGAGGTATATCTCCGCCTCCAGGCCGTTGCCGGCGTTCTGGGTGAGCGCGGGACGGAACTCCGCTTGAATCTCGGCCGCCTCGATCTCCAGTCGGTCGGTCGCGGCGATCGTCAGCGCCTCGGCAATGGTCCGCAGCGCTACCTGGGTGGAGAGCAGTTCGGGTCTCAGGGTCAGCGGCGGTTCTACGCTGAGTCGGACGAGGAGGACATCCGAGACGAAATCGGTGCCGAGCACCAGTCCGTGGGTGGAGCGCGACCCCGGGCAATCAGGTTCC
The DNA here is from genome assembly GCF_045310915.1 of Mycobacterium sp. SMC-17. NCBI lineage: Bacteria > Bacillati > Actinomycetota > Actinomycetes > Mycobacteriales > Mycobacteriaceae > Mycobacterium > Mycobacterium sp. SMC-17. The sequence goes on from NZ_JBJIAK010000038.1 coordinate 8,438, forward strand.
TCGTCGGGATAGGGCTTGCGGTGGGTGCCGTTTACCTCCCCCGTCGCGCTTGCGGTCGGTTCGATAAGACCGCAGATGGTGCAGTAGCTGTAACCTTCCCCGCGGGGTCCGGTATTGGTGACCAACAACGTATCCCGCCGATATGTTTGCTCAAGGCGGTCGGTGATATGGGTCCAGTCACTCGCGTCGGAAGGACCCTCGGCGACCAGCTTTGCGCGGGTGGCATAGCTCGGCTCCGGAACGTCGTCAGGGCTGGTGCCGGGGTCCTTGGTTACCGGATGCGCGAAACCGGGTGGCCGCATCCAGTTCATCGCTTTACCGAATCTGCCCTCTGCTCCGCACGCGGGACAGTCGATCTCGTCGCCGCGCTGCGCCTGATCCTGTCGGACGTGGCGCGCGTAGCGGCACACCTGGCATTCGAAGTAAAGTGACCGGTCACGCCAAGCTCGGGCACGTTCAGTGAAGAACGGCGAATAAATCGCCCCCGAGGTCCACTCCCGACCGTCGATCCAAACCACCTTGCCAGGCGCGTACTGCGTCAGCGCGACGGTCAGACCCTGGGTCGGTGCGTAGAGGTACTCCACATTAAATCGCCCGGAACTCTCCCGGTCGAACACATGAAATCCAACGACGTCGGTGGGAAAGGCGTACCGCGGGAGGACGCCCCTGTAGAGCAGCCGATCAAGAAGGTTCTCGGTACTGCGGCTCACATGGGGCGCCTCAGCGGAGTCCTCAGCCGGTTGGTCGACCGGATCGCTCGCCGCGTCCTCGCTCACTGTGGCACTCCGTTCACGTCGTTGGCAGCGTCGTCGCCGCCCTGATCCAAGGCAGCGTCGAGGTCGGTCAGCGTGCGTGACACGATCCCGTCCAGCACGGCTCGGCGATTCCCCTCCGCGAGTTCACCGGGTAACCAGGCGTCGATGTCGGCGCGCAGGCCCTCCTTGTGCGTGCGTAGCCACTCCTCAAAGTCAGTGCGGTTCAACGGCGATGTGGTGCCAACAAACTGGCGAACCGTTCCCAGCACCTCGAACAACTGCCGCTGCTCATCAGGGGCGATGTCCGGCAGACGATCCCGCAGATATCGCTGCAGCAGGTAGGCCACCACGTGGCGGCGGGCGATCTCGTCGTTATCCATCGTGAGCACCGGGTCGTCGACTTCGCCACGGATCATCTGATCAGGCGTTCGGAAATAATGGTCGTCATGGGTGTCGGCACTTCCGAACGCCAGCACCGTTGCGACGGCGTTACCCCGGCGACCGGCCCGGCCCGCGCGCTGCTGGTAATTCGCCCGTGACGGCGGCATGTTCCGAAGTGCGACTCCCGACAGGGTGCCGATATCGATCCCAACCTCCATCGTCGTCGTGCAGGACAGCACGTCGATCGCCGACCGCGACGATCCACCGGGCCCCGGCAGAGCGAGGTCCACGTCCTGGAATAACAGTTCGTATTCCTCGGCTTTTGAGAACACCGCGTTCGAGTGCGCAGCGTTGAGCTGCGCTGTGTGCTCGGCGGCGATGATGTTCATTGGTGGTTCGGGCGGATCGCTCAGCGCGCGTATCGAACTGGCGCGGTAGTAGCCCTTGCGTGCGTGGAACACCGGATCGGTCTCAGGGTCCAGCACCCGCACCTCATCGGCGCGGCAGCTGACGCAGCGCACGGTCCCTGGATACGGACGCTGTGTGTGGCGGCAGCGTTCGCAGTAGCCCCACTGTCCACCAGTCAGCAAGGCGACCCTTGTTGCCAGCAGGCGGAAGGTGTTAGTGCCCTGTGGTTCACAGAACGTCGCCAGCAGAGTCGGCAGCCACGATCGTCGGAACGCGTTCTTATTGGGTGTGGATTGCAGCCATCTGTCCACCACTGTGAATCGGCCCCCGTGAGGCCTGACGCCGCCCGGGGTGTTCACCCAATCGCCGTTCATCCCCGGTATCCACACTCCGCGTCCCGGAAGGCACCATTGCGCCAGCCACAGCCGCACCAACGCACGCTTGGACTCGTCGGTGTCGGCGATTCCCGCGATGGACGGAAGTTGCGGGAACAGCGTGTCGGCGAGGTTTTCGCGCTCGGCGATCGACGCCAAACCAAGCGAGGACAAGCCGTAGTAGCGATCGGTCAACGTGTCGTAGATCGTCCTCAACAACGACTGCGGCGGATGCGCGTTGACCATAAGCAGTTCCTGACGCGCGTCGGCGTCTCCGTCAAGGGCCCCGCGCCCGATCGCCGCGCCGACCTCGTCGAGTGCGTGCATGGACTCACCGGGCAACAGTTCAGGTCGCAGCCGCACGTTAAGTCGCCGCGCTCCCACCATGACTGCCAGGAACAGCCGGTCCAGAGCTAACTGCCGACTGACGCCGGGCAGCGCGGCGAGTTCGCTCCACCCACGCAGGACCAGCGGGCGGATGACGTCGCGCATCGCGTACTTCTGCAGGTTCGGTGCCAGCCGCGCGGCGACTTGCCGAGAGTCGGAGAACGCCAGAACCTTACGTCCGCGTAGCGGGGCGAACACCGAGTAAGGCTGCGCCCCGGGCGGTTGCACCTCGATCTGACGTGTAATCAACGCCTGGAATGGTTGGTCGCCCTTTGTCTGATGGTCCTGCACCGCGGACCGACGACCTGCCGACCGCCCGCAAACGCCACATGGCTTGAACTCTCCATTGGCCTCACCCTGATCGTCACCGTCGGCATCGTCGACGGCCTCACCACTACGTTGTCGCGGCAGAAAAACACCACGCATGCGTGGGCCTTCACGGTCTGGATTGAGCCGTCCCGTAACGAGATTGAGTTCGGCAGGCTCCACATCGCCGGTCGCGGGGCGCTCGAGCAACAGGTCTAGGGGATGCAGAAGTGGGATCGACCCCGATACCGACTGGAACTCCCCTCCCGGCTCATGCCAGAGGTAAGTCGGCTCCACGACGTCGTCGGTGTACCCCCGCGCATAGGCCGACCCGCAGTGCCGGCAGGTGTACAGCTCGAACACCCTGGCGCCGCAGTCACATGTGGCCCGCGGCTGCGCGTAAAGCGCACCCACCGGGCTTGGATTGGGGTGAAGCTCGCGATCAACCGATGTGCAGTCGGGGTCCAGGCAGGCCCACAGTCCCGGGAGCCCCCGATAAAACGCATGCACCCGGCACGGCAGCAGACCCGCGTCGTCGGCGGATCGGCGCGCCGCGCTGCCCAACGCCACGAGTGTCGAGGCCGCGCGGTCTGCTGACGCGGAGTCCAGTTCGGGGAAGAGGGCGGCCCCAAGTTCATGGACGGGTTGCGCCCTCCGCATCGTCTCGTTGACAAGCAGTCCCAACGGGCCGAAAGCGTCGAGCGCTTCGTAGAGCAGTTCACCGACGGTCCGGTGAGGGTCGAGCGCGACGCCGCAGTGGGTAAGCAAACTGCTAACCGCCGCCTGACGGTCACCGTCGGTCTCCGCGTCAAAAAACTGCTGGAGCGAAACGGCGTTGAGCGCATCGGCATTGGCGGCGTCGCCAACGTCGGCATGGGGTCGAAGGGCCAACGTGCCTCGGACGGTGATGAAGTCGTCAACTGACTTGCCGCTGAGTTGCGCGGCGAACTCGCGTGCGTAGTCCGGGCTGTTGAAGCTGGCGCTTGTGCAGATCACTTGCAGGCGCTGCGCGTCGATGCCGAGGCGAGAGCGCAGCCGCCGCAGAAGCAGCGCGACTTCCGCTCCGGCTGCGCCGCGGTACAGATGGGCTTCGTCGATGATCAGCAGGAAACGTTCGGCCGGATTGTCTGCCAGCCACCGCTGCGTCTCGTCGAACACCGGGCGCTCCAACGGCCGCATCATCATGTATTCGAGCATCGAATAGTTAGTGATCAGCACATCCGGGGGTGTCTGCAGGACCTCGTGGCGGGTCAGCAGTTCCGGGTCGCCGGGCTGGAGGACCGCGCGGATGAACTCACCGGAGTTGTTCTGCCAGTGGCTGCCCTTCCTGCCATACCACTGCTTCAGATCTGGTTTGGCAGGCCACTTGCCCTTTGCGATGAGCGTGTCCTTCAAAGTGACAGCCTGGGCGTGCCACGGCGAGGTCGGGTCAGCGGCCTGGTCGATCAGGTAAATGTAGAAGTCCTCGATCGCCGCGAGACGCCGCTGATCCTTGGACACTGTTCGGACGCCCGGATACAGCGTTCGACTCGTGTACCGCGCGAACCGGGCCGGTCGGTCGGCCCACGCCGCGAAACGGGCGACGACGCGGGGATCGCCGAGCAACAGGCGAAGTCGACCGAGTTGATCGTTCACCAGGGCGTTCATGGGGTACAGGATCAGGGTCCGGACTCCCGGCTGCGCGAAGGAATCAGGCCGATTGGCCGCCTCGGTGGCCAATTTGGCCAGCATCGGCAGCAGGAACGACTCGGTCTTCCCGGACCCCGTGCCGGTGGTGATCGCCAGACTGTAGCCATCGCGCACCGCACGCTCGAGTGCCTCTGACTGATGGGTGTAGGGCGGATCGAACAGAATCCGAGGAAGCGGCCCGGCTGGCACCGACAGTTCTCGCAACAGGCTCTTGGCGGCGTCATCGATATCCACTTGGTCGAACGTCCGGCCCGTCTGGTAGCGCGGCGTGCTCTCGAAGAACGGCGTTCGGAACAGCACACCCTCCTCGCCCAACAACAGGCGGCGTTGATCAATCAGAGTTGGATGGCTGATGTGGTAAGTCGCCTCAATGTAATCGCTTAGCGCCGACTGGATTTCGGACACCGTCTCGGCGATCGTGCGAGCTGGGGCGTTCACGCTAGAGTTCTCCGTCCGTCGGCTGCACCCAGAGCATGTCGCTAAGGTACTTTTGCAGGTCATGGCTCGCCGCTGGTGACGCGCGGAACGAGACCAGCGCACCGGCCGAACGGTCGACAACGTATGCGGCCAATTGGATCCGACGCTCCGCCCAACCAGGCAGCGGTGAGAAGAAATCTAATATGACGTCGCTGCCCGTGTCGCCGATGTGGCGGGTTCTTACCCGTTGCGGGTGCCCTAACTCCGCATCGATCGCCGCCTGCAACCGCCAGGCCTCGTCGCGACCCGCGGCCCCAGGGTCGTCGATCGGAAAGTCGACGATACGCTGCGGCACACCGTCAGAGACCCTAAGAACACACCAGACGTCGGCGCCATACGCCTGCGGACGCCGCGCGACGAAGATGCCAGCGTCGGCGGGAACCAGGGGACGCCACCTGCCCCGGTAGTACGTCACCGACGCTTGCGGATCGATCACGCTGTACTGGGGGGCGAACGCACCGGCGGACAATCCACCGTCCAACCGTGTGTTCGTCGCGGCCAATAACTCCGAGGCCGCGACTGCCGCGGGTTGCCCTACCCAACGCTGCGGGCTGACGCTCTGCAAACCAAAGCCGCGCAGCACGTTCCGCGCGTCGATGTCGTCGACGGCGATCATGCGGGTGTGGCCGTAGTACTCGACCCAGCCCCGGTCGGCCTCGATCAGCGGCTCACCGTAAGGCCGCACGCCCGCGATCAAGTACAGTCCCGGCTCCTTCTGCACGTACGTAGGCGGACCTAGGTAGAGCAACCGAGTTGCCCGCGCCGCGTCAGGGCGTAGTTCAACCAGGTCGCCGCCCGCTACGATGAGATCTAGGACGGTCATGACGTCGGGGCGCTTAAGTACATCCTCAGGAGCCAGTGGCCGGATCACCTCCAGTACCGCATCGACGATCCGCCGAGGTGGGCAAGGGCAGAGGAACGACGCGGCGCGACGCAGGGACGCCGCGATAGCCTCGGTGGAAGTGATCGCGAATCCAGCATCGGCGAGTCCCAAGGTGCTTAGCGCGAGCGCTTCGCATTCATCAGCGCTCATCACCACCACGGTCATCAGTGTGCCCCCCGTCGTGTCGGCTCGTCCTCGCTGAAAGCCCTCGCTCCGAGCACGGCGAATCGCGCCGCGCGTAGCAGCACAGGCGCGCGTACGACCGCCGATACGATCTTGGAGCTCTGGTCGGCGTCCCAGTCGCACAGCGCCGATAGGTCGTCTGCCAGGTGCATCAGGTACAGCGACGAATCAGCGACATCGTCCAGGCCGGTGCGACGCAGCGTCGAGGCGATCACGTCGGCGAACCCCGATCGCAGTTCCGCCGGATCAGACCAACGCCACAGGCGTCGCGAGATCTCACTGGCAAGCGCTTTCTGGCGTTGGTCAATGCCAACAGCCGCCTGCAGATCATCGATGTGGTCCAGAGGTCGCTGCGCCGCATTCAGCCGACGCTCGGCCGACCGCCAGTACGAACCGCCGAACTCCGAGGCGATCTCCCGCACGATCGCGTCCAAGACATGCGCTCTGCGGTTGTGGGCGAACGGGTCTGCGGGCAGGTCCGCCTCGCTCCACATTCGGTGGCACAACGACAAGCGGTGGATCTCCTGCGAGGTCTTGGCGCGGATCTCGACCTTGGGCCGCAGCCGGCCAGCGCGCATCACTGCGTTGGGTTGGGTGGGCAGCAGAACTGACTCCACCACCTCGCCCGCCACTGCGCGCAGTAGCCCGCCCAGTGGCGGGATCTCGATCGGCGCACCGCCATCTTGTGGCGTCGGCGTCAGCGGGTCTTCGAATGAGTAAAGCTCGACCCGCGTTGCGGCACCATCGGTTCGGTCGATCAGGCGCGCGATCCGGCCATGACCGTGGTGGCGGCTGATCTTCCATCGCAACGGGCGGAAGCCTCTGTCGGCGTGGATGGTTGCGAATCCGACCCCCGACCGGGCCACGGCGATCTCGACGGATTCGGCTTCGTCATAGGCGTCACGGAAGCTGTTGTGCTCGCGAATCGAGCGCGCGATGCTCAGCCACCGGTTCTCGTCGACGGGAAGCTGCACGGAGCGCTGGATGTGGACCAACTGCCCCCCGGTGTCCGAGCGCAGCGTCACGCGCAGGTCAGCGGCCAGGCCCGCCGGCCCTAGGACCGAGAGCGTAGCGCGTCCGTCCCACAGATCGGCCATCGACGGCCTGGCTGGCGAGGCTAGCACGCGCAGACCTTCGGCCTCGGTCGCGCTCTCGGAACGGACCAAGGGGTCGCGAACGGTGATGAATAAGTCTTCGGATGCGCTGAGGACGTTGTGGCCGGCGAACAACCGGACCCGTAACGCGTGCGCGCCAACTTCCAGATTCCCTAACCCGACGAGCACCCGACTCTTCCCCGCGGGCCACTCCATGAGGTATGTGACGCCGTCGAGGGTGAGTTCACACTGCGACGGATCGGAATTCGCAGTGATCGCTATGGCAGCGTGTTCGCCGGCCGACCACTCCATCAGGCCTCCACCGTCCCACGCACTTGGAACCACGCCAACGGGGCTGACGATGATGTCAGTGACGACATGTAGTCCGATAGCAATTAGCGCGGCGCGGTCCTCGTCGCCGATCTGATCGGGGACCTGCAGGCGCTGTGCGCGCATGCCGTCGACGTCGAGCGACGTCGGGCTCGACCATTCGAGACCCGGTGCGGGCTCAGACCCGGGCTGCACCAGAATGTAGGTCCGGCCGGGCCGCAGGACACGGGTCCGGACCTGCTGAGCAAGGCCGTTCACGCGTTCGATGAACAGCCAGATCGGTCCTCCGCGGACGACGCACAGGTCCGCCAGGACCCGGTTGATGTGATCGGGGGCTCCCAGCACCTGTAGGAAGGGCGCGTCCGGTCGCGGCCATCTCAGCAGGCGAACGGACTGACCGGCGAACAGCAAGCGCCCCCTTGCCAGCGGCGGCCCATCTAGCCCTTCGACGGTTGTGCGGCGCGATCGCAGGTGCTCGAAGGTCTCGGGCAGGCGTCGGCTGATGACGGTCAGGTCCGGGAGGACGGCGTGCAATCGCCACGCTCCGTCGCGGCGACGCAGTTCCAGCCCGACGTCGGTGGGACAGGGCGCAGCCACGCGGGCGGATTCCACGTCGCGGGGATTCGTCGAGCGCGCCGAGGATCGAAACCCTCTCGCCCGCACACCGCTCGCCGCTCCTCGCGCTGAATCCAACCAGCGGCGTGTCACCGACTCGCGCGACATACTTTCAGCGAGGCGTTGCTGTGTCGGTGTCGACAGATACGGCGACTCAGCGGTCTCGCCCAGCAAGGCTATTGCGACCGACCCCAGCAGAGCGGTGTTCTCGCAGAAAATTCGGAACCGCTCGGTGTAAGAGGCGGTTCTGGCCGCCAGGCGAGCCCCGAGTGCCTCCGGGTCCCTGAGCAGGTCGCTCGTGAGCGCCGCTCTGAACTCGAACAGCAGCTGAGCCAGGTTGCGCTGCAGATACACTGGAAGGACTGCGTGGGTGATCGGCCAGGCAATGATCGGGAAATGCTCGGCAAACGCACCGCGGGGACGCACGCCGTTGAACTGGTCGGCGAACTTGATGAACTGCGAACGAATCCAGCTGTTGTTACCAACCTCTGTCCAGCGCGGTGTCTCATCGGCGAACGTGACCCAGTACTCGCCGCCCTCGTAGCCGTACCCCGACTCCGCAGCGTAGACGGCGAACGGTAGCCACCACTTTTTGTAGCTAGTGCCGAATCCCGCCGCGACCGCCGCCCGAACGGCGTCTTTGAGAGAACCGAGGTCCTCATCGTCCAGTCCGTGCTCCAAAGCAAACACCGGCGCGCCGGGGGCGTGTGTGTTCCGGGCCCCTGCGAGTTGGCCGAAATGCGACTCGAGCCGGCCGTGCAGGCGTTCCAGAGTGCCCTCGATCGTCACCCTGCCTACCTGTTCCATTGAATGGCCCCTCCCCCGGCCTGCCACGTTGCCATCGGCGCCCAAGTAGTGTGGCGCACCGCACCGACATTTCGCGGCACCTTCGGTATTGCGCCGACCCAGACCCATTGCAAATAGGCTGGCCATCGGTTGCAGCGACGTCTTGGACACCCTCGTCGGTCGATGACGGACCGGATTCAAGTGAGCGGCTGAGCTTAGGAAGGAGATTCGCCTCGTGTTTCGCTAGCCTCGCGCGCCAGGCGTCGCAGGTGCCTATGCAACGCGGGGTCACCGACCAGCGTGCCGGTCGCAGATCCGTGACTTCCCTGACGGGTCGACCCCTGTGAGGTGATGTGGTAGCCACGGCAAGCACCGCACCAATAGACGCGCCCCGATTCGATCGTCTCGACCGAGCGCAGGTTCGCCAGCGCCTCTGCGGCTTCGCGCTTCTTCCCGTAGACCTGCTTACCGGGGCTCCGGCAAGGCACGGCGGCGTCATGCCCTACTCGCAAACGCTTTCCGCGGGCGTCGACGTGATACCAACTTCCCTCGCGGGATCGCAAGATGAGAGCACCGCAAGTACGGCAAGCGACGTCTTTGGTAGGCATACGCAAGCCCCCCCGGCGCGGTGCGCGGTTCTATCGGCCAAGCAACGGCTAAGTCTATACGTGCGCGGGCGGCCCACCTCATGAAGCATCAGCAAATCTAATTCGAGTCATGTCGGCATCGGGCACTGCGGCGCCTGGCGCTTCGTGCCTTGCCAATTATTAAACCTCGGATCCGGTATCGAACGAGTGCAGCGCATGCACGGCATTGCCGGACCATCAAGATGAGCCGGACTCATTCAGCGGGAATGCACCAGCACTTCTCTTGCTAAGTCTGTCCAGCTTTCCCTGCAGCCTTGCGCGGTCGCGAATGCTCACCTGAAGTTGCTCTGATAGAGCCTGGACGACGGCTTCCAGATCTTTCCGCTTGTCGCGTGCTTCTGCGTACTTACGCTCAGCGTCGAGCGCCCGCTCCAGCATTCTCTGGAGCTTCTTGTTCAATTCAATCTGTTGCGGAGTGACCACGTCGTCCTGCTTGGCGACGGCCCTGTCCATCCAGTCGGCAAGATCGCTCAGTGCACCGCGCACGAGCCGGGTGCGTCCGACTCCGGACTCGTTGGCCAGCGCCGCGACACTTCGCTTACCTTGATTTATCGGTTTTGGCGCGGGCTCCCCTGTGAGCAGACTCCGCATCGCAACTAAGACGGCCTTACGCGTGGGATTGCGTTCACCGTTGATTTCGTCGTCCGTCGGAGGCCAATCACGTTGCGCCACAGGTATGACAGCGCCGGAGGTCATGCCACGTCTCCATCTGTAGGCACGTTCGACGGTCTTGAGCTCTGAGGTTGGTCCTTCTCCAAAACGCGGGCCGCTTTGGCTTCCTCCGCAGACATGATCTTCAGCAACGGCAATGCTGTGTTCTCGTGTTTAGAAATGTGCTCTTCGAGGTGCGTGATCCGCCTGGTGATCCGCGCCGCCAAGATCGGGTTCACGTTCTGCAACCGATCTCGGAGTTGGGCAGCCTCCTTCTTGTCCTGCGCAACCGTGGTATCGGTGTAGACCCTGCTGCCACAATAGGTTCTGCAGTCATTGCGGTTAGGCTCGCCGTCGTTCTCGCGAGAGCACGCCATGGTCTCAGGCCTCAACGGGTCGGCAAGACAGAGGCACGCGTGGCCGGGATTCTCTCGCACAGCCATGTCTGGATCACTACGCAGCCGGCGTTCTTCCTTTTTCGTCAGATCCGCATACGTGCCCGGGAATTTGCCAGCGACAAATCGATTTAGCGCCTGGCCGAGCCGCTTGGCCGCAGGGCCAGACGCTTTCAGTCCGTTCTTGGCCGCGTTCGCGTGGTTCTGGAGAGCGTTGTACATGGCCTCGGTGCGCTCGTGATCCATTGTGGCCGCCATACCGGACGTGATGGTGGAGCCGTAGCCATCAGTAGTAGTCGACTGCATGTGCCCAAACTGGACACCCGCCGCAGCGAGGCCATCAGGCTGATTAACGATATGCCACGCAACGCTGCGACGAAAGCGGTCGAGCGTGACGCTTCCGGCCGGGTCCGGGTTGATGTTATGGATGCGATCGATGCCGAGTGCGGTGCGCAACCCATTGGCGCACTCGATGAGTTCGTCAACCCACCGAGTCATCGTTGCGCTCGTCAATCCTGGCTGACGACGTGACTCCGGGTGAGCCAGCAACCCGCTCGAGCCGGTCACATCGGCGAGGCGTTCCAGTGCCGTGATAGCGTCGGCGCCGGGTTTGATGGTCGCCCACACCCACTGCTTGCCGCCGCGGTCCTGCTGGTCGTCGCCGTCGCGGACTGCCTTGAAGATGCGACCGTCGATCCGGTATGAGTGGGCTCCGTCCGGACGTGGAACCGTACGTAGTGCACCGCGCTGCAGGTTCGTGCACTCCTCGCCACGCATCCCCGAACACGTGCAAATCAGAATCGCCGCCGCCGCTTGGAGAACGCGTTGTAGTTTTCCGATATCTCGGTAATCGATCAGCGGAAGCCAGGGCCGCCCCTCGATGAAGCACGTGACGGGTACCGGAATCGGCTGCGGCACAAACCGATCGACTGAAAATGTGCCACCGCGTTGCCTACGCCAGCTGCTGAAATCGCGAATGTTAATCTCGGCCTCATGCACCGCAATGAGGTACTGCGCAGCGACATAACCGTCGATCTCGCCTTGGGGCAGGACCCCGCCACGCAAAGCCACGATCTGCTCGACTGCGTCGAAACCCGCGCGTGAACTCTCGCGAACTTGCGGGCGGCTCAATGCTGCGTTCAGCCACGTCACGGCGGCGACGATGTCCGGGGCGCAGCTGAGAATCTGCTGGGACCACCACAGCAGCGGCGCGAATGTATCCGGGTGGATGATCTCCTTGCTATTGTCGGCTGCACGCGCACGACGGCCAGCTCCAAGGTTTGCGGCAGACCACGACGGCTCAACCATGCGATCGGCTTCTGGTAAGTCGTCGGCCAGGTGGGCAATTACTGCTATGTACCCGAGGGCCTGAGCCTTTCGCGCATGACTGGACCGACTTTCGTCAGCAATGACGCCCGACGCATACTCGTCGAGCAGGTCGACACTCACATCGCGAAGTTGGGTGATTTTGTGTCGGCCAAGAAAATCGGCGAGATGACGCATCGCTACGAACCGCGCGTGCACAGATGAGGCCGCCGGCCATGTCCGGCCATTGTTGCCTGCGAGGTAGGCAACTGGCGCGGGCCTGTTGATGATCAGCCATATGACGCGCTTGAACGTATCAATCAGTTGGGGCGGGATCCGATACTGCTGCTCTTTCGGCCCAGGTATCCAGTGCAGGTTCTGGACGGTACCGCGTGTGACCTCCATAGGGCGGAGAGACCATCTGTCGTCGGTGAATATGCTTCCTGGAAGGTCGGGGCGCTTAAGCCGCAACGGATGCACGACGACCGGTCCGGCCTCGACGGCCGCCCAATCGACGGCGCCGGTGTGGTTGCCAGAAGCAAGGTCATCCGCGCCTACTACAGATCGGGTCATGTGTACTTTCCGTTGAGGAGAAGATGGATTTCGGTTCGGTCCTCGTCGGTGATGTCACGTTCGGCGGCAGCATATTCGCCGTCGGTGATGAGCGTCCGGTCATCAATGAGGGCGACGAGGCACCCGTAGGCCATGGCCCGGAAATCCGTCCAGTCGGGTCCGTCGGTGGAGGCGATGGCCTCCAACTGGTGGCGCAGTTCGATGAGCCGGGGAAGGTGGCGGGGGGTTGCGAAGGCGTTGGCGCATTGCAGGCATAGCAGGAAGTCGTCGCCGCAGGGTTGCCCGGTGAGGGGGTGGTGCTCCCAGTCGACGCACCCGCCGATCGTTGTATCGGTGTTGGTCATCGCGAGGGCGCGCTCGTAGCGCATCTTCAGGTGGTTCTCAGCGTTCTTGATCACCGCCCACAGCCCGGTCTCCACCGCTTCGGTCATGAGCCGCTCGCGTTCGACTTCCGATGCTTCGATGTAGGTGGTGGACCAGGTTGCGCGCGAATGTCCCTGCGGTGTCCGGTCGATCAGCACGCGGACGGTCTTGCGGATGCGGGTGAACGAGATCGGCTCGTCCTGGTTCGGCCACCACGTGAGCCTGCTCAGCTTGAGGTGACTAGGGGTCAGGCCGACCGACGGAGAAGACTCCAAAGCCTTCATGGCAGGCCAGTAGACGATGAGGCGGTCAGCACCAGGCAGATTGTTCGCCGCCAAGTAGTCCCGTCCCGGCTGGGTCATCTCGATGATCTTTGACATTGCACGGCGGGCATTCTTCGGTATTGCGTGGGCGTCGTATGGGTGGTCATGTCGCCGGCGCTTTTCGTCTTCGACGCCCCAAATCTCCTCTCTGACACCGAGGCCCGGGGCGGCCGAGGGGACCTTCCGCTCGTTGATTGGGGTGAAGTTCGCCCCCTCCAGGCAGGCGATGAGCACGGCGATGGCGACGGCGCCTTCCTGGCTGACGAACAGCATCGGTCGTGCCTTGTTGACCCCGGAGTATCGGTGGTCGGAGAGGGTGATTCCCAACGCGTCGCGGGTAGCGTCCGATAGCGGGGCGCCAGTAGTGGCGACTTCACGTAGAGCGTCGGCACGAGCCTTATGCTCGGGCGAGAGCTTAGTATCGTTGCGCCGCCGCAGCATCAGCTGGTTGGGGTGAATGCGTTGAAACTCAGCGTTGACGGCGGCGGCCGCCGCCTTGAGGATTGCGTCGTAGAGATCCTGTGAATAAGGCTGACTTTCGTCAGCGTCCCGCTTCGGCAGCCGTCGGTTCAAATGCCTGGAGAGGTCGGGGTGGAGCCGATGCGGATATCGGCGTATCAGCTGTCTCACCGCGACCAGCTGCCTGTGCTGGGTGTTGGACTTGGTTCCCTTCGTCGCCAAGTGCAGCAGGTAGCTGTTCCACCGATCCGGGGTCAACTGTTGGAGCTCGCGTACCTCGTGTTCACCGCACCACCGTGCGAAATACTTGATCCGGTCACGGTTTTGCCGTGCCGACTGGGCACTCTTCCACGTTCCGTTCACTCCTGTCAGGGCCTCGATGGCATCGGCGAGTTGCACCCTGAGCTTCGTGTCGCAGGGCCACTCCCGAAGGTCGATTACGGTAGGTGCGTAAGAGCCGGGCAGAGTGGCGACCACGACCTCCGGATCGTCGCGACGCGCGACAACGCCGTCGGCGGACTCTCGGCGCTTGGGCGCTGTCACGATTTGGACCCGGTCAAGTCGCGAACTTCGACGAGGTCCTGCGCCAGGGCCGATACCAGATCGCCGGTGGTGGTCATCCGTTCGTTTGGGGTACCAAACAGTCGGTCGAAGCGCAGTCGTTGCACCCTAGGCATGTAGATGTTTCGTGTCGTCTCGACCGACTTGTGGCCCAGGACGTCTTTCACGGTGCGGAATACCTCGTCGTAGCGTGACCCGTCCCCGTAGGAGACGCTCTCGTCCCATCCGTGCGAATAATCGAGCCGCTGATGCAGTTGCACCGTGAGCGCCAGCGCAAAGCTGAATCGGAGGGAATGCGGTGTGACTGTCAGCTCGTCACTGGCTGCCGCGCCGGTGTCTTCCAGTGCTGACCAGAGCCTTTCGTTCGCGGCATCGAAGATCCCGATCCAAGAGTCGTGATGGAACGGGGTTCCAGACTCGCTAAGCCACAACGCCATTGGTTCCGGGTGACCTTCGCGAAGCCAGAATAAGCGTCTCCGGACCTCTGGCTTCATCGTGTTTAATGACATGACGGCACCGTCATCGCGGATGGCGTCCAGGGTTCCCTTGCGCGAGCGGCGGACCTCCGTCACCCAGATGATGCCCCCGATCTCGTCATAACGGCTCTCACGTATCGCCCGGCGAACGGCGGCTGCCCGCGCAACCGCCACATAGCTGCGAACCGTCCGCATCACAGTCGGCGGCGCGTACCACATCCGGGCCTTGCCGTACTTGGCGATCGCTGCCGGCAGCTTCGCCTCGATCACCTCCGCCGGCGGCAGTTCCGCCACCAGTAGTGAACCGGCTTCCTGAACGCGTAAACCGGTTGAGTAGATGAAGTCGGTGAATGCTGTGTTGCGCAACGAATTGCGGGCACGGCACGATTCATCGTCGCCTGCGGCTTGCCACTGGCTTACACCGACTCGTTGAACGCCGCGGCCACGTAGGCCAACATCGCGCCATAGACGGTAGGTCCCGGGGACGATCCACCGATCCCGTTCGGTACGCACGAACGCCGCGTTCGCCCTTACGCCTGGCAACTTCGTCGCGCCGCGCCCGCCGGGCACCGGGCTCGCATCGATCACAGGTCCATGAGGTGTAATAGGAATCTTGCGGCTCAACGCCCAGTCGTACAAGCCCCTGAGCGCGAAGACGGCCTTGTTCCACGTTGCTCCCGTCACCGCATTGGCGGAATTAAGTTGGTCGGTTCTGCGCATCTTGTAGTCGACGAACTCTTCTTCCGTAGCTTCTAGCCAGGTCATCGGGTCAGTTTGTTGCCCGAGAAAACCACACCACATGGCGATCTCGCGCGCATAGGTCTTTCGGGATGACGGATCCAGCGAGGTGAACTCTGGGCACGAATTGAAATAGAGCACAAGCCATTCGTCGAGCTCACCGTTACCCGAGAGCAGAATCGGCGTGCCCTTTACAACCCCCGGCGGGTAAGCGTCAGGGGTTAACGGACCGCACGCGTCCAGGACGTCGGAGTACCCCGTCGGCCACGTTTCCCGGCGTTTCGTTATCAGAACTGTCCACGTCTTTGCTGGTGCGGCGGCGGAGAGCACTCCCACACCGTAAGCCGGGTCCGGACCTGTTCCCCCTCGACACGCCCGCACATAGCCACTTCCTAGAGAACTCCGACGGATACGGCAGATCCCCCAGCCCGCGGTCCTCGTCGGCCTGCACCATCTCGAGCAACGGTTCCAGGGAATGCGCCACGTCATCGATGCCGGCCCACGGATCGTCGCGCTCCGCAAGCAGTTTCGGCACGGTGGCCATGGTGTAGTCGTCGGGATCGGCGTCGGCGAGCTCGGCCCACGACAGCGGCGTCGACACCGTGGCGATGGGCGTCTTACGCACCGAGTACGCCGAGGCGAAGGTCCGGTCCCGCGCGTTCTGGTTGTAGTCGATGAACAGCCGCTCGCCGCGCTCTTCCTTCCACCACGACGTCGTCACCGCGTCGGGCGCGCGCCGCTCCACCTCGCGGGCCAAGGCGATGCCGGCCCGGCGGACGGCGATGAAGTCCCACTCCGGCTTGATCCGGACGAAGACATGGACGCCGCGGCCGCCCGACGTCTTCGGATACCCGGTCAGGCCGAGTTCATCGAGGATCGGTTTGAGCACACCGGTGGCGATCTCCCGGGCCTCGGTGAATCCGGTGCCGGGCTGCGGATCGAGGTCGATGCGCAGTTCGTCGGGGTGCTCGACGTCCGGACAGCGAACCTGCCACGGGTGCAGCGTGATGGTGCCCATCTGCGCGGCCCAGATGATGGCCGACGGGTGGGTCACCTTGAGCGCGTCGGCGGTGCGGCCCGACGGGAAGGTCACGGTGCAGGTCTTCAGATAATCCGGATGCTTTACCGGAACGCGCTTTTGGTAGATCTCCTCACCCTCGATGCCGTCGGGGAACCGTTGCAGGTGCGTGGGCCGGTCCCGCAGCAGCGTCACCATCCGCTCGGCGACGGCCAGGTAGTAGTCGACCATCGTGCGCTTGGTGCCCTTGCTCCCGAGCTGCGGGAAGTACACCTTGTCGGGGTTGGTGAGCCGGACGGCGACCCCGTCGACGTCGAGTTCTTCTGCGGCACTTGCCATCACGAGTTCTCCAGGACGTCGTACAGGTCGTAGTTCAGCGGCACGTCGAGCTGATCGAAGGTACAGCTCTGCGGGTCCCGGTCCGGACGCCAGCGCCGGAACTTCACGGTGTGCCGGAAGCGTCGACCCTGCACGCTGTTGCCCTCCATCTGGTCGTACGCCACTTCGCATACCCGCTCAGGACGGATCGGAATCCAGGTCTTGTCCGCGGCGGAATTCCAGCGGCTGGGTTCACCGTCCTGCGCGTCGCCGGTGCGCAGCGGTTCCAGTTCCGCCAGCAACGCGATGCGGTCCTTGACGGTGAAAGACGCTGCGCCACCGACCATGTGGAGATTGCCTTCGTCGGTGTAGAGCCCCAGGAGGATGGACCCGATGCCCTCACCACTCTTGTGGATGCGGTAACCGATCGCCACACAATCCGCGTCCCGGGCGTGCTTGACCTTCACCATCTCCCGCTTGCCCGGCAGGTAGGCGCCGTCGAGGCGTTTGGCGACCACGCCGTCGAGTCCCGCGCCCTCGAATGTGGTCAGCCAGTGTGCGCCGAGTTCGGGGTCCTCGGTGGTCCGCGTGACGTGGCACCACTGCTTCTCGCTCACCAGGTCCTGCAAGGCGGCGCGGCGCACGCGGAACGGTTCGGCCAGCAGGATGCGGTCGCCGTCGGCCAGCGCGTCGAAGCCGATGAAGTGCGCCGGCGTCTGTTCCGCGAGCATCTGCACCCGGCTGGCCGCGGGATGGATGCGCTGGCTGAGTGATTCCCAGTCGAGCCGGATGCGGCCGTTGATCTCCCGCGGCACCACCACCTCGCCGTCGAGCACACAGCGCGGCGCGATCTCGTCCCGCAGCGCCGCAAGCAACTCCGGGAAGTACCTTCCCAGCTCTTTTCCGTTGCGCGACTGGAGCACCACTTCGTCGCCGTCGCGGAACACCAGGGCGCGGAACCCGTCCCATTTCGGCTCGTAGGACCACAGCCCGGCCTCGTCCGGCACCTTCACGGCGGCCTTGGCCAGCATCGGGTCTATCGGTGGCTGCACGGGTAAGTCCACACTCTCCATACTCACGTAGACCGGCGCGGGTGGGCAATCTCATCGCGCGGCGCGTTAGATTGCGGTCGTGTCCCAATCCCCCGCCGGCCGGTTCGCGCCGAGCCCGTCTGCCGATCTGCACATCGGCAACGTGCGGACCGCGGTGCTGGCGTGGTTGTTCGCGCGGTCGACGGGCCGGCGGTTCCTCGTCCGAGTCGAGGATCTGGACGACCGCACCTTCCCCGATGTGGCGCAGCGGCAATTGGACGACCTGGCGGCCGTCGGACTGACGTGGGACGAGCCGCCCGAATACCAGGCCACCCATGAGGGCCGGTATCTCGCCGTCGTCGATGACCTCACCGCGCGCGGCCTGACGTTCGAATGTTTCTGCAGCAGAAAGGACATCCTGCAGGCGCCGCGCGCTCCGCATGCGCCCGAAGGCGCGTACCCGGGCACCTGCCGCAACCTCAGCGACGACGAGCGTGCCCAGCGCCGCGCGGCCGGACGACCGCCGGCCATCCGATTACGTTCGGACACACACGAATACACCGTCACCGACCTGCTGCACGGCACCTACACCGGCGTCGTCGACGACTTCGTGCTGCGCCGCGGCGACAACGTCCCGGCCTACAACCTGGCCGTCGTGGTGGACGACGCCGCCCAGGGCATCGACCAGGTGGTCCGCGGCGACGACCTGCTGCCGTCGTCGCCGCGACAGGCGTATCTGGCTGCGCTGCTGGGCTATTCGCAGCCCGTCTACGCGCACGTTCCGTTGGTTCTCAACGCCGAGGGCAAGCGGCTGGCCAAACGCGATGGCGCGGTGACGGTTTCGGAGATCGGCACGGAGGCGGCGTTGGCACAGATCGCGACGTCGCTGGGCTACACCGCAACGACGCTCGACGGCATGCTGGCGCAGTTCGACCCGGCCAGGCTGCCACGCGAGCCGTGGATCTTCACGGCTACCCGCCGAGAATGAGCTTGTGTGCCAGTATCGAAGCGGATGTGACACATGAGCTCAGTTTCGGCCCGGGCCTACACACGCCGCGGCACTCCGAAGACCTTGGCCAGCAAGAAACCGCGTACCGATGCCGGGATGTTCGTCATGAGCGCGGCCTGCAGCTTGGGCCCCAGCCCGACGATGTACCGCGGCCTGGGCCGCCGGGCGGTGAGCGCTTCCTCCACCACCGCAACGACTTTCGCCGGGTCGACGGCCATCTTCTGCGACAGCGGCACCGTCTTCTTGAAGCCGGCGATATGCCGGCTGTACAGCGCGTGATGCGCGGGCGAGACTCCCGACTCCAGTTCGGCGACCATGTCGTCGGCCTTGCGCCACATGTCCGTATCGGTCTGCGCGGGCTCCACGACCACGACCGGAACACCCCACGGCCGCATCTCGATGCGCAGCGCTTCGGCACCGGCTTCCAGTGCGAACTTGGACGCCGCGTAGGCACCCACCATCGGTGTCGACAGCTGGCCGTTGACGCTGGAGATGAACACCACGCGGCCTCGGGACTCCCGCAACTTGGGCAACACCGCCGCCGTCACGGCGAACTGACCGACCACGTTGACGTCCAACTGCTTCCGCCAGTCCGCGGGGGTGAGTGTCTCGACGGGACCGGCGACCACGATGCCGGCGTTGTTCACCACGGCGTCCAGCCGATCCGGCAACGCCGCCGACAGCGCCGCGACATCATCGTCGGAGGTGACATCGAGGATCACCGCCGAAATCCGTTGCGGGGCCAGCGCCACGACCGCGGCAGCATCGGCCTTGGTGCGGACTCCGGCGATGACATCCCACCCGGTGGCGGCGAGGTGCTGGGTGATGGCCAGCCCGATACCGCGGCCGGCACCGGTGACGAGAACTGAAGGCATGTTCGCGAGGGTAATGGCCGGGATCAGACCGTGACCGGCAGGGTGGCCAGGCCCCGCAGCGTCAGGTTGGGCTTGTAAACCGGTTCACCCGCCAACTGCGCGTCGGGGAATCGTGCCGCCAGCGCCGACAGCGCCACAGACGCCTCCAACCGGGCCAGCGGTGCGCCGAGACAGAAGTGCGGGCCCTTGCCGAAGGCCAGGTGCTTGATCACGCCGCGGTCCGGGTCGAATTCGCCGGGCCGGTCGTACATGCGCGGATCCCGTTGTGCGGCAGCCAGAAGCAGCATCATGATGTCGCCCTTGGGCACCGCCACGCCACCGATCTCGATGTCCTCGACGGCGACGCGGCTGGTCAGTTGCACCGGCGGATCGAACCGCAACGTCTCCTCGACGATCGTGGACGCCCGCGACGGATCGGCTGCCAGGGCCGCCCAGTGCCGCGGGTTGCGCAGCATCGCCAGCGCGGCGTTGGCGATGAGGTTCACCGTCGTCTCGTGCCCCGCGATCAGCAGCAGATTGCAGGTCGCCACGATCTCTTCGGAGGTCAGTTGGTCGCCGTCCTCCTCAGCGGCGATCAGCGCGGAGATCAGGTCCTCCCCCGGCGAACTGCGCCGCTCCTCGATGAGATCCCGCAGATACCCGCGCAGCCACAGCCCGGCCTCCATGAGGTCCGTGTTGTCCTCCGCCGGCTCGTCACCCGCTGCCACGAAGGGGTCCAGCCCACCTGCCAGCAGCGCCGACGCCCGGCTGAACAGCGGCTCGTCCGCCATCGGCACACCGAGCAGCCGGCAGATCACCGCCACCGGCAGCGGATAGGCCAGGTCGGCCACCACATCCATCGTGCCCGTCACGCCGTCGAGCAGCCCGTCGACCATGGTCACGATGTCGGCCTCGAGGGCCTTGATCACCTTGGGCGCGAACGCCTTCTGCGCCAACCCGCGCAGCCGGGTGTGATCCGGCGGATCGAGGAACAGGAAGCCCGGCTCACCGAACGGGCGGGCCGGCCGCTGCCCTGCGGCGATCTGCTTCTGCGTCACCGTCGACTTCAACCGGTCGTTGGCCGATGCCGGGTGCCGCAGCACCTCGTCGCACTCGGCGAAACCGGGAAACACGACCAGGTTCGCGTCGGGCAGCGCCAGCGGCCCGGCCTCGAGGAATCGTTCGTACAGCGGGTACGGGTCAGCCCGGTTGCCCGGATCCATCAACCCGAGAAGCAGCGTTTGCGGGTCGATCACTCCAGGTGCACCAGTCATACCGCCAATTGTGCACAGCCCGGGATCGTCGCAGGTGGCCAGCTATCGGGACCCGTAATAGCGCCCCAGCACGTGGTCCCGCAGCTCGTCGAACTCACCGGCGATGATCGCAGCGCGGATCTGGTCGACGAGCCGGATGATGAAGCGCTCGTTGTGGATGGTGCCCAGCGTGGACGCCAGAATCTCCTTGGCCTTGAACAGATGATGCAGATACGCCCGGGTGTAGTTGGCGCACGTGTAGCAATCGCATTCGGCGTCAATGGGATTGAAGTCGCGCTTGAACCGGGCGTTGGTGATGTTGAAGCGACCGGTCGCCGAGTACATCGCGGCGTTGCGGGCGACCCGCGACGGCGACACACAGTCGAAGGTGTCGGCGCCGGCTTCGATGGCGGCGAACAGATCATCGGGCTCACTGATGCCGAGCAGATGCCGTGGTTTGTCGGCGGGCAGTTCGTCGGTGACCCAGCCGACGATGGTCGCCAGGTTCTGTTTCTCGAGGGCGCCACCGATGCCGTAGCCGTCGAAGCCGTGCCCGTCCTCGTCGACGATGCCGACGAGCCCCTTGGTGGCCTGCCGGCGCAGGTCCTCGTACTGCGCGCCCTGCACCACCCCGAACAGCGCCTGCGCCGGCTTGCCCGTGCGTTCGATGCTGAGGCGGCGGTGTTCGGCCAGGCACCGCACCGCCCACCGGTGGGTCCGTTCCATCGAACGTTCTTGATAGGCACGGGTGTTCACCAGGGTCGTCAACTCGTCGAAGGCGAAGATGATGTCGGCGCCCAGCTGATGCTGAATGCCGATCGACACCTCGGGCGTGAACCGATGCTTGTCACCGTTGAGGTGCGAGCGGAACGTCACCCCGTCCTCGTCGACGTGGGCCAGCCGCTCTTTTCCCTCGGCGATGATGTCGTCGGCCTGCAACCGGGCCGTGTCCATGGCCAGTACCTTCTTGAAGCCCACCCCGAGCGACATCACCTGAAAGCCGCCGCTGTCGGTGAACGTCGGCCCGGGCCAGTTCATGAAAGCACCGAGCCCGCCCGCCTCGTCCACCACATCAGGCCCCGGCTGCAGGTACAGGTGGTAGGCATTGGACAGAAGCGCCTGCGCCCCAAGTGATTTCATGGTCTCCGGCAGAACGCCCTTGACCGTCGCCGCGGTACCGACGGCGATGAACGCCGGGGTCTGGATGTCACCGTGCGGCGTGTGGATCACCCCGGCCCGGCCACGCCGGTCCGGCAGCTGCGCGGTGACTTCGAAGAACTGCTGACTCACCGGTGTATTCAATCAATTCCCCGACCCGACACCCGAATGCCGGCTAACTACGCGGAAACAAACAGGTCAGGACGGTTACAGGGATTTTCTGTGAATTTGGTGAAAGGCCCGTTGGCGAACCCCATAATGCACTGGATGACCCGCCGTCCGGACGGTTCGCACTAATTAGGAGCACAAGTTATGAAGCGTGGTTTGGTTGTCGCGGTCGCTGGTGCCGCGGTTCTGGCCGCCGGCCTGACCGGCTGTTCCAAGGACGACAAGAAGTCGTCCGGCTCGTCGGCCACCGCGTCGGCCTCGGCGTCGTCGGCTGCGGGTAACTCCACCGCAGGCTCCGGCACTGCGAAGGTCAGCATCGACGGCAAGGCCCAGGACGTTCAGGGCCAGATCGGCTGCACCACGGCGGCCGGCAACGTGGTCATCGCCATCGGCAACGCCTCGGGCGGCCTGGGCGTCACCCTGACCGACGCCGACCCGCCCGTCGTCAAGACCGTCGGCCTGGGCGCGGTCAACGGCGTGACGCTGGGCTACACCGACGGTGTCCCCGGCGGCGAGGCCAAGGCCACCAAGGACGGCAAGACCTACAAGGTCAGCGGCACCGCCACCGGCGTCGACATGGCCAACCCGATGGAGCCCACCAAGAAGCCCTTCGAGATCGAGGTGACCTGCCCCTAGCAGGTACTCACGACAGACACGGGTGGTGTTCCGGATTGCCGGAACACCACCCGTTCTGCGTTGCAGGAGAAGTTGCAAATTCCCGCCTAAAGGCCTGGTCGCGGGAGTACCGTCCGGTTCACGCCTAGCCGGGGGAACGCCGATGTCAGTGCAGATGTGGCCAACCAGAAGTCCCGCCGTTCGCGGTGTGCCGCGCATCTTCCTGTTGGTGGCGCTGTGCTGTGCGCTGCTGGTGAGTCCCGCCACCAACATCACGTCGAGCTTCGTCGTCGGCCTGATGAACACGGTGATCGGCATCGGCGGGCGCGGCGACCCGACGTCGGCCAACATTCCGGCCAAGCTCAACCACACCGTGGTGCCGCCGGGCTACGCTTACCTGCCCATCAACTACCCCGCGTCGATCCAGCTGTCGGCGAGCACGACCGTCTCCGGGCCGAAGGTCTACAACGCCATCACGTCCCGACCCGGCGAGCAGCTGATCGTCGCCGGCTACTCGGAGGGCAGTCTGGGCGCCGAGTGGGCCAAACGCCGGCTCCTGGCCAATGGCACCGGCCCCGCACCCTCGCAACTGTCGTTCGTGATGATCGGCTCGCCTTTCGCCGGCAACGGCGGCATCTTCGAGCGGTTCCCCGGCATGAATGTGCCCTTCATCGTCAACAACCAGGGCCCGTCCGCGCCGTCGCCTTACGACACCACGTTCTATACGCGTGAGTACGACCCCTACGCCGACTTCCCGGCGTATTTCAATCCGCTGTCGTTGGCGAACAGCCTGCTCGGCGTGATGTACGCGCACCCCGACGCGTACTACGACTCGTACATCCCCGGCACCACGCCCGCCATCATCACCGTCGTGCCCGACAACGGCGCCGGCGGAACGGACACCTACGTGTTCATCAGGACTCCCGATCTGCCGCTGCTGGTGCCGCTGCGCATCGGCGCCGGTGCCATCGGATTGACACCGCTCGTCAAACCGCTGCTGGACGCTGTCGAGCCGCTGCTGCGGGTGCTGGTCGACATGGGCTACACCGACCGCGAAAACCTGAATCCGGCCAAGAAGACACCGTTCTCGTTGTTCACTCCGCTGTCGAAGATCGTCGAGACGCTGAACGCGATACCCGGCGCCCTGCAGGAAGGCGCCAACAACTTCGTCGACGACATCCGGGCCGAACTGCACCTGCCGCCCCTGGCGGCGACACCGACGGCCACTCCGCCCGTCGCTTCTCTGGACGTCTCTGCCAAGAAGACCGCGGCGCCGGTGGCGGCGACCGTCGAGGACAAGCCGGCGGCGAACACGAAGGTCGACGACACCGACACCAAGACCGACGTCAAGACGGACCCGAAGACCGACGTCAAGGCGGACCCGAAGGCCGACGCCAAGAGCCAGCCGGCGCAATCGCCCGCCGCGACGCCGGCCACCGACACCGATCAGAAGTCGGCCGACGCCACCGAGCCAGAGACGAAATCGACCAAGCCCCAAGCAGATCCGGACACGCCACCGGCCAAGTCGACGAAGCCGAAGACCGATCCCGACGCACCGCCGGTGAAGGTCACCAAGCCGAAGAAAAAGAAGAACGCGCCCACCGCGGACGCCGACACCCCGAAAGATGCCCCGAAGACCGGGCCGAAGACGGGTGCCACGGCCGCAGCGAAGGACACCCCCAAGACCGAGCCCAGCCCAGCCGCGGCCTGAGCCGCCGTCAGGACGTCGGTTCGGGCCGCGTGATGCGCCAACCGAGTTCGGCCCGCGACCGGATCCCCAACTTCCGGTAAATCCGGGACAAGTGCACCTCCACCGTCTTGGCACTGACGAACAACTTCGCCGCCACCTCACGATTACTCATCCCCGACGCCACCAACTCGGCAATCCGACGCTCCGAAGCCGTCAGCACCGCACCCCGATCAGACCGCTCATCGATCCGACCCAACGCACGCCGCGCCTGCTCCGCCCACAACGGCGTACCCAACCCCTCGAACGCCGCCAACGCCTCCTGCAACGTCACCACCGCCACCGCCCGCCGACGCTGACGACGCTGCAACTGCCCCAACACCAACACCGTGCGCGCCCGCTCAAACGGCATCGACAACCCGTCATGCTCGACCAACGCACACTCAGCGACCGCAACCGCCTCATCCACACGGCCCAGCGCACCCAACACCAGAGCCCGGCACCGCCCACCGACCGCCAACATCCACCCACGGCCCAACCGCCGGCCATTGGCCTCCAAAGCCACCACCAACGACTCGGCCTCAGCCAATCGACCCAACCCCACCAACGCCTCCACCGCATCAGGCACCCACTCGGCGACGTAAATCTCCGTCGCCTCGGGCCGCTGCGCGAAGGTCGACAACAACGGCTCGAGCGCGGCCAGCGCGGCGTCGTAGTTGCCCAGCGAGAGGTCCAGGAAGCCGAGGGCCATGATCGCCCATCCGGTCAAGATGAAGCACTCGGACAGGGGCACGGTGGCAAGGACGTCGCGGACCGCGTCACGCGCGGTGTCCTCCCTCCCCGCATACGCGGCGCACCGCGCGCGCATGACCAGGGCCGCGGTGTGGTGGAAGCCGCCGAGATGCACGGCGCGTTCCATGGCGTCGTCTGCCAGCAGCGTGGCGGCGGCAAGGTCCCCGCGCCAGATCTCGTTGTGGACGGCGTTGATCGCGACAAAGTTCTGGTCGGTCTCCACTCCGCCGTCGATGCACTGCTGCCTGATGGCGCGGAACTCGGCGCGTGCCGCATCGAGTTTCCCGGTGCACGACCACAAGGTGGCCCTGTGCATGCGGGGCAGGAAGAATGCCGACGTGGCCGCGTCTCCGTCGTCCAAATCGATTGCCCGCTGCAGACTTTCCTCGTCGACGCCCTCGCCCAGCCAGAATCGCACCAAGGTCCGCATGCTCAGCGCCTGACTCAGCAACCCGGGCTGCCCGAGCCGGGTTGCACAATCGGTGGCTTCGTCGATTCGGCGTGCCGCGAGCGCGTGCTGGTCGATGTTGTAGAGCGCAAACGACATCGGCACCAAGATCTGCACCCGCGCCGCCAGATCGGCTGCGGCCTCATCGAGAGCACACTCGAGCAGTCGAGCTGCCCCGCTGTGACTTCGATCAACGATCTCGATGGCGCCGAGCAAGCTGAATGCTTGCGCCCGAACCGGTCCCGGGACAGCTTCTCCCACCGTCCGATTGAGCAGCGCTCGGGCGCGGTCGGCGTCGCCGGCGTTGTAGTGGTGGCTCGCCTGGCGGATCCGGCGCTCGGGGGTGTCGCCGCCGAGTCCGGCTGCCAGATCGAGCAATTCGGCCGCGGCGGCCGGGGCACCCCGGATGAGCGCTCTCTCCGCGGCGATGTCCAGGGCCTCCAGCGTGTGCGGATCGCCCCGCGTGACCGAGAGCGCGAGATGACGGGCGTGCAGCTCCGGATCGTCGATGGCCGCAGCCAGCCGGCGATGCGTCGCACGCCGTTGCGCCGGGGTCGCGGCAGCATAGACCCCGGCCGCCAACAGTGGGTGCGTGAAGCGAATTCGCTGCCCCTCGATCCCGACGATCCCATTGGCCTCGGCGTCCTCCAACAGCGCCACGACGCCGTCCGCCGGCAAATCCGTCACGCGGGCAACAAGTTCCACCGACGGGGTGGCAGCACACGCCACCACCAACAACGCCTCGCGCGCGTCAGCGCCGACGCTGCCGATCCTGTCCTGGACCAACTCGGCGAGCGAGCCCGGCCATGACATCTCGCCTGTCGACGTCGGAGTACCGATCGTGCGGGCCAGTTCGAGCGCATAGAACGGGTTGCCACCGGAAATCTCGTGAATCCGGACCATGGTGGGCCGGGGCAGACTCAGCCCCAGCCGCTCGGCGAGCAGACCGTGCAATTTCCCAAGGCTCAAGGGCGACAACTGGATCCGGGTGATCGCGTCCGCTCTCGGCAGCTGCAGCCACGACACCGGGGCACCGCGTAGAGGTTCGGTGCGGACCGTACCGACCACGGCGACCCGGCCCACCAGTCGCCGCGCGGCGAAAGCCACCACCTGCCGGCTCGAGGTGTCCAGCCATTGCAGATCGTCGATCGCGATGATCACCGGCGACTCATCAGCCAGCCGCTCGATCACCGACAGGAAGCCGGCCGCCACCGCCCGCGGATCCGTCGCCTCATCATCGTCACCCGCCCCGCGCAACAACACCCGGTCCATCGCGATCCGCTGCGGGGCAGGCAAATCCGTCAACACTGCGGTCTCGACGGCGCCCAACAGATCGGCAAGCGCGGCGTAGGCCAACACCGACTCGGCCGCAGCCGTACGCGCTGACAACACCCGGACGCCCGAGGTGCGTGCCTGATCGATCACCGACAACCACAGCGTCGTCTTCCCGATGCCGGCCTCACCCTCCAGAAGCAAGGCGGCGGGCCACCGTGACGAGGCCAGGAACTCGCCGATCACTCGCGGCTCGTCCAGGCGATTTCCCAGCACACCGCGATTATGCGCTGTGAAATTCCTTGGGGATACCCCTACGGAAACTATGCGTCAGCCCGGAAACTCGATGTCTTTCGCCACACTGAGACGCTGCGCGGGAAACCCGGCCCGGTCACATGTCCGGGTGACGATGTCGGCGGAGTCGGCCACGAAAATCCCGAAAGCCACCTCGTCGTTGGGCACCGAAATCACGGTTGCGACGCGTACCGATGCCTCGGTGGTGGACAGCGACAGGGCTGCCGCAGCAAGCGTCGCGGCCGCTTCAGCAAGCATCGGCCCGATGAAACTCGGGTGGTACCACTCGACGAGGTAGCACGGCTCCACCGGAAGCATGAACGCAACGTATGACATGGACCGCGCGAGCGAAATAAGGGTTCTCCCTAACCCTGCCGCTAGCACTTCATCGGGGTTCGAGAGTGCGCACAGATCGCGATCCCCCGCTAATCGCGATCTGTCCGCACGCTCGGCGCCGCCGAGCCACTCTCAGCGATCACCCAGCCAACACTTTACATACCATTGGTCTTGAATTACGATTTCCGCAGCACCTGTCCATTCATGGGGGGATCACGTCGCGAAAGGCGCCAGACGTGACCGCAACACATCTCAGGGAGCGTCGGCCGTGGTCACGGTCGAGGACTTCTCACGCGTAGTCTCCTCGATCTACGATTCCGCGGTCCAGCCAGAGCGATGGACCGCGACAATGGCCCAACTCCACACCATGTTCGAGGCAACCGGTGGGGCTGCCCTGGTATTGGCCGATGGCGTGAGCCGCGCACCCCAGAGCGTCACCATCCCGACCGACGCCCTGGCCGAGTACGCCGAGTACTACCGTCACATCGACTACCTCCTCGAGGCCGTCGAGAACGGGCCCGTCGGGTATGTGCACAGCTGCCAGGAACTCGCCGAGCTGCAGCCGCAGGCAGAGTTCCTCATGGACTGGATGCGGCCGCACCGACTCGACGACGGGCTGTTCGTCCGCCTGACCGATGGACCGCAGCCTGCCACCTGGCTCGTCGCCACCGAGAAACGTTCCGACCCGTTCGACACCCCGGACCGCGTCCACCTCACAGAGGCACTGGTCCCCCACTTCCAGCGCGCATTGCGCATCCAGCACGACCTCAGCGCGGCCACCCATCAAATCCGGAACATCTCGTCGGCGATGGACAACGTCACGCGCATCGGGATGGCCGTCGTGGACTGCACGTTGTCGGTGCGATACCTGAACACCGCGGCCGAGAACATCGTCCGCCGGCACGACGGATTGACCATCCGGGAAGGCTCGTTCGAGTTCGCGCACCCGCCCGCCGACGCAGCGCTGCGCCACGGCATCAACGCCGCACTCGGGCAGACCGGATCGGTGGTGCGGGGCGGCACCTCGCTGTTGTGCCCGCGCCCATCGGGCCTGCGCCCGTACGTGATTCACGTGCTGCCGTTCCAGCACGTGACGGCTCCGCTCGCCGAATCGCGGGCGCTGGTGCTCATCCTCGATCCCGAGCGACACCCGGAACCGGACACCGAGATGCTGCGCCGCCTGTACGGGTTGACGACGGCCGAAGCGGCAGTGGCCATCAGGCTGATACAGGGCGACGGCATCAAGCCCATCGCCGAGAGCATGTGCCTGTCTGCCGGCACTGTCCGAACCCACGTGCAACACATCTTCGACAAGACGGGCACCCACCGCCAGGCCGAGCTCGTGCGCACGCTGCTCGCCATATCCCTGTAGTGCGCCAAGGAAATACGCCAATCGACTGATTGCACCGGCGGGCCCGATGCCGGAGCCTTTTTCCAAGGAACAAGGAGGCCTCATGGGCAACGACACCACCGGACCTGGAATCCAGCGCTGCGACGTCTGCATCGTCGGGGCCGGAATCGCCGGTCTGAACGCCCTTTTCACCACCTCCCAGTACCTGTCGCCGGGTCAGCGGGTGATCCTGCTGGACCGTCGGCACCGACCGGGCGGCATGTGGGTCGACACCTACGACTACGTGCGCCTGCACCAGCCACACCCGTTCTTCACCGTCGGGAACATCGGGTGGACACTGGGCGCCGAACCGTCGCACCTGGCCACCAAACACGAAGTGCTGGCGCACTTCGACCATTGCCTCGACGTGCTGCGCCGGCGCATCGCGGTGGACGAATATTACGGCTGGACAATGCAATCCGATGCCGAGGCCGACGGCGTGGTCCGCATCCAATGTGCTTCCGACGACGGCCGGAGCATGGTCATCGAAGCCAAGCATCTGATCAAGGCCACCGCAGCCGACGTCGAACCGAACGACCCGCTGCCGGTGTCCAGCACCAGCGTCCACTCGGTGTCACCGAACTACTGCGACATGCGCGGCGGTGACATCGACGCCAGCGGCGCGCCGGTGTGGGTGATCGGCAGCGGCAAGACCGCGATGGACACCGCGTACGCACTGATCACCCGTCACCCCGGACGCGAGGTGAATCTGCTGGCCGGTTCGGGAACCTACTTCGCGCACCGCGACCGCCTGTTCCCGACCGGCGGCAAGCGATGGTGGGGTGGACTGACGTTCAATGCCTTGGTCGACGACCTGACGCGGCTGTTCGACGGCACCAACGAAGAAGAAGTGGCCCGCCGCTGGCGGGAACGCTGCGGGGTGTGGGTGACGCCCGAGACCGGCAATTTCCTGCTCGGGTTGTTGTCGACGGCGGAGCGCGACGCCATCGCCGCCGGTCTGGCCGACATTGTCATGGACCATTTCGTGGATGCCGTCGATCGCGACGGGCGGACCGAACTGCAGTTGCGCAGCGGCGCCGTCCGGGAGATCGATCCGGACAGCTGGATCGTCAACTGCACCGGGTACCTGCTGAAGCGTTCGGGGCCGTACGAGCCCTACGCGTCGCCCAGCGGCCGGGTGCTGTCATTGAACAGCAGGGCGGCGACACTGCATCTGACGACGTTCATGGGCTACTTCCTGCCCCATCTGATGTTCACCGGCCAACTCACCGAGGTGCCGCTCTACGAGCTCGACATGATCGACCTGCGGCGCAAGTGCAACGCGGTGTTCCCCCACACCTTGATGACGCTGGCGCTGCACAATCTCAGCCTCTTGACGGATGCTTTGCCCGCCAAGGTTTTTCAGGACTGCGGGCTGGACTTCGCGAAGTGGTATCCGATGCCACGTCAGCTCGTCGGGACGGCCCAGTTCCTGGCAACCCACCGCCGTCGGCGTCCGCACCTGCAGCGCACCCTGGATACCGTCGCGCGGCGGTTCGACGTCCACTGCGCCCCGCTCGAGAGGAACAGCGCACGCCTACTCAGCCAGTGACAGCTCCGGCGGCGGGACCCGCAGACCGCGGGTGAGGACCAGTAGGTACACCACGCCGATCGCCATCCAGATCACCCCGAGAGTCAGTGCCGCACTGCCGAGTTGGGTGAGCAGGTAGACGTCGACGATCGCGCCGATCAACGGAATCGCCACGTACGTCAAGGGATTCAGTCGCTTCTCGTGGCGATGCCGGACAAAGTAGCCGATCACCGACAGGTTCACGAGCGTGAAGGCGGTGAAGGCGCCGAAGTTGATGAACGACGTCGACGTCGCGACGCTGAGGAACACCGCCCCCAGGCCGATCAGCCCGCACAGCACGATGTTGAAGACGGGCGTGAAGAACCGGGGCGACAGCTTGCCGAAGAACTTCTTGGGCAACACCGAGTCTCGGCCCATCGCGTACAGCAGCCGGGACACGCTGGCCTGCGCGGCCAGGCCCGAGGTGAACTGGCCGATGATCAGACCGGTCACGAAGAACGCGGCGAACAGCGCCCCGCCGATGGTCCGGGCGGTGTCGGCGGCGAGCGAATCGGCATTCGTGAACGTGCCGCCAGGCTGGACGAGCGTCAGGACGTAGGCGACCGCGACGAAGACCACGCCGCCGATGAGCGCGACGAGCATGATGGCGCGCGGGATGTTGCGCTGCGGATTCTTGGTGTCCTCGGTGAGCGTGCTGACGGCGTCGAACCCGAGGAACGAGTACGCCGCGATGGCCGCGCCCGCGGCGATCGCGGAGAAACCGCCGGTGCCGCTGAACGGTGTGCCGGACAGCAGCGAGCCGGCGCCGTGGTGAGAGACCATGTGGGCCACCGCGAAACCGACGAACAGGGCGATCACCAGGAACTGCAGGGCCATCAGGACCAGATTGGCCTTGTCGGCCACCTTGAGTCCGAGGATGTTCAGCGCGGTCGTCAGAACGATGAAGAGCACGATCCACACCCACGCCGGTACCGACGGGAATTCACCGGTCAGGTACGCGGCGCCGATCAACCAGATGACCAGCGGCAGGAACAGGTAGTCGAGCAGGATCGTCCAGCCGACCAGGAACCCGAGCCGCGAATCCAGCGCCTTGCGGACGTAGGTGTACGACGAGCCCGCGACCGGATAGTGCACCGACATCTTCGCGTAGCTCGCGGCGGTGAACAGCATGGCCACGGTGGCCAGCAGATAGGAACCCGCGCTGGCGCCCGCGGACGCCTCGGCGATCACGCCGAAGATGCCCAGGACGATGATCGGCGCCATGTAGGCGAGGCCGAACAGCGTCACGCCACCCAGGCCGAGGGTGGCGTTGAGGTGGCCGGCCTCGTCGGTCTGCTGCGCGGTTTCGGTCATGAGCGTCCTTCGGGGTTGACGGTCTGCGGCTGCCACCGCTGTTGCACGAGCTGGCCGCCGTAGACGGGCAGTTCGATGGGGTCGTCATCGGCGTGCAGCTGTTCCCACACCCGGTTGACCCCGGCGGTGCCATGGGTCCGCACCGCCGTCACCCGGTCGAGGTCGATCGTCAGATACGTGACCTCCGGCTCGGCGTGGGCTGCCTCAGCAAGTACCTCACCCTCGGGTCCGACGTAGATGCTCTGCCCGCGCCCGAGTGGCCCGGCGGCGTTGACGCTGAGGTAGTAGATCTGGTTCGTGATCGCGTTGGCGCGGGCCAGGACGAGTTCCTGCGCGCGGTCGTCGGACGTCGTCTTGACGATGTTGAACACGACCTCCGCGCCGAGCCACGCGATCTGCCGGGTCGCCTCGGGGAACCAGCTGTCGTAACAGATGTTGACGCCCATTCGGCCGACACCGGGTACATCGAAGGTCGTGAAACCGGCGCCGGACGCCCACGGTTCGTGCGGGCGCCACGGGAACACCTTGCGGTACGACGAGACCAGACGACCGTCGGGGTCGAAGACGAGAGCGGTGTTGTAGACCCGGCCGTCGTCGCCGCGCTCGGCGATCGAACCGGGCACCAGCCAGACGCCGGCGTCGGCGGCCACGGCGCCGAGCCGCTGCGCGAGCGGTCCGGTGAGCGGCTCGGCAACCGCGTCGAAATAGGCCGCAGGGTCGTCGGCGCCGTCGCTCGCGCCGAGCAGGTGAATCTCGGGGAAGACCACCATCTGGGTGTCCGGGTGCTCAGCGCGGATCGCCGCGAGCTCCGCAGTCAGTTCGGCCACCGGGTCGTCGCCCTGCAGTGGGCTGGCCTGGACGAGGGCAACCCGCCAATGTCTGCTCATCTCACCTCACCGTCGGCGGTCACGGCCCTAGTGTGCGCCGGGACACAGTTCAACGCTCGGACAATCTGGGGATTTTGCGTGTGCCCATTCGACATTCCGTACACCGGCGTGGTTTTCAGCGATGATGCGCGTCGAAGAACTGCCAGATGGTGTCGGTCGCATTCAGGGCGGTCGACGGGGGCGGCAGGTCACCGAGCCGTTGCGCCAGCGGGCTCGGGATGCCGCCGGGCCACTGATGGCCGGCGCCGGCGATGCTGATGAGTTCGACGGTGCGGCCGCCGGAGCAGTCGGCGGTCTGTGTCGTCACGGCGCCGGCAGCCGATGTCACCGGGGCTGCGCACGCGTCGATGCCCCGCCACGTCGCGTTTACCGCGGGCACCGACGGCCCGTCGACGTTGGGCGCACCGGTGAGCGTCCGGGCCTTGCCCGGCCCGCCGTCGAACGGGACGCGGTCGTCGGCGGTCCCGTGGATCTGCAGCACCGAGGTCGGTGCGGCGTGCGAACAGTCGGTCAACAGCGTCCCGGCGACGGGGGCGACCGCGGCGAACAGGTCCGTCTGGCACGCGAGGCGCAGCGCCATCATCGCGCCGTTGGACATCCCGGCGACGTAGACCCGGGCCGGATCGATGGGCAGCTGCGCTTCGATCGCACCGACCATGGCGGTGATGAACCCGACGTCGTCGATGTCGCGGTTCTTCGGTATCCCGCAACAGGTCCCGGCGTTCCAGGCGCGATCCATGCCGTCGGGATAGGCGACGACGAACCGGCCGGCGTCGGCCTCGGCGTCCCAGTTGTAGGCGCGCTCGGCCTGCGCCCCGTCGCCGTACCCGCCGTGCAGCATGACGACCAGCGGCGCCGGGCCGCTGAGCCCGTCGGGCCGGTAGAGGTGGAAGGTGCGGGTCAGGCCACCGGACTGCACCGACTGACTCGACGCGTTTGTCGGGGCACCGGAGGCCGGGCGCGTGCCGCAGCCGGCGAGCGCCGGCAGCGCGAAGACGAGCATGACGGCACTCAGTGCCCACAGCAGCCGGCGGCTCATGCGTCCATGGTGCACCTCGCATCCGACCCCGCCTGCCAGAATTGAGCGGTGACTTCGGCAATTCGCGTCATCCGCGCTGACGAACGCTGGCACTGGCGCAACGAGTGGCTGGAATCGTGGCAGTCGTTCCCGGCGACCGGCAACTTCGATCTGGCGGCCAACGCGCACGGCCTGCTGATGATCAACAACGAGGACACCGTCGACCCCGGTGAGAGCTTCGACGCGCACGACCACCGGGATATGGAGATCATCACCTGGGTACTCGAAGGCTCACTGGTACACAAGGATTCGTTGGGTAACGAGAGCACCATCTATCCGGGCCTGGCCCAGCGGATGAGCGCGGGCACCGGCCTGCGGCATTCGGAGCGCAACGGCGCCGGGCGGCAGGAACGTCAGCGGCTGCGGGTCGTCCAGATGTGGATTCCGCCCGAGGAACTCGGCGGCGCTCCCAGCTATCAGGAAGCCGACATCTCCACAGCACTCGCCGGAAATACGTTGATTCCCATGGCTTCCGGCATGCGCAAGTACCGGGACGACGCCGCCATCACCTTCGGCAACAGCTATGCCGCGCTGCACGTCGCACGGTTGGATGCCGGTCACGCGGTGCAGGTGCCGGACGCACCGTACGGCCACGTCTTCGTCACCCGCGGGCAGGCCGAATTCGAAGGCTCCGGTCCGCTGTATAGCGGTGACGCCGTGCGACTCACCGCGACCGGCGGACAACGCATCACCGCGGCCGACGAAGGCGCCGAAGTGCTCGTCTGGGAGATGCACACCGTCGCGGTGAACGTATAGCTAGCGCCCCAACCGCGCCAAGGCGACGGCCGCGGCATTGGCCCCGCACATGCCGTGCCCGCCCGGCCCCGGTGGCGTGGCCGCCGAGCAGATGTACATGCCCGGGACACCGATGGTGTATGGCGACAGCGTGGTTCGCGGCCCGAAGGCCAGCTGCCGGATGTCCTTGGCGCCGGTGTTGATGTCGCCACCCACGTAATTGGTGTTGTAGACCGACATCTCGGTGGTGGACCGCACGGCCTGTCCGACGATGCGATCGCGGAATCCGGGGGCGAACCGCTCGATCTGCGCGATGATCGGCTCGGTGGCGTCGCCGCTGTAGCCATTGGGCACATGCGCATACGCCGACACCGGATTGACGGTGCCGACTGAGCGCTCCGGGTCGGCCAGGTACTGCTGGAACGCCAAGACGAAGGGACGGTGCGGCATCCGGCCCGCGTGGATGTCCCGCTCGGTCATGGCGATCTCGGCGAAATCACCGCCCAGGTGCACGGTGCCGGCCCGGCGGGCCGCCGCGCTGGTCCACGGCACGTCGCCCTCCACCGCGAAGTCGACCTTGAAAGCGCCTGGGCCGTAACGGAACCGATCGAAGGCGCGACGCACGCGCGCCGGCAGCCGGTCTCCGAGGATCCCGGCAATGGCAGTCGGCGACAGGTCGAAGACGGTGATGTCGGCGGGCGGCAACTGGGATGCAGCGGTGATCCGCACGCCCGTCTCGATCTTGCCGCCCAACTCGGTCAGCACCGCCTCGAGGGCGTTGGTGATCGCCTGTGATCCCCCGGCGGCCACCGGCCAGCCGTTGGCGTGCCCGGCGGTGATGATGCCCAGCCCGATCGCCGAGGTGAGCGGGTGGTGCAGCGGCTGAAAGGTATGTGCGGCAACGCCTCCGAACAGGGCACGCGCCTGCGGCGTGCGGAAGACCCGGGCCAGCGCTGCCGCAGGCAGCACCGTCGGCGCCCCAAACCTGGCGAGCCCCAACGGATGTCGCGGCACCCGCAGCAGCGGACCCATGATGTCCTCGGACAGGGCATCGAACCGGCGCGACGGTCCACCGAACAGCATTTTCCACCGCGGTCCGTCGGCCCCGAGCCCGGCCGCCGTGGTCTCGACCGAACGGTAGAGGGCGCCGGCGGAGCCGTCGTCGAGCGGGTGGACGCAGTCGATGTCGGTCCACTTCCACTGCAGGCCATGGCGATCCAGGCCGAGGTCTTTGATGAACCTGGAGCCGGCCGGCATCACGTGGATGGCGGCACAGTCGTCGAACACCAGGCCCGGTAGGACGTACTCGCTGGAGCGGACGCCACCGCCGATGCGGTCGGCGGCCTCCAGCACCGTGACGTCGATTCCCTTGGCGGCCAAGGTGATGGCGGCGGCGAGCCCGTTGGGCCCGGCGCCGACCACAACCGCATTACTCATGCGCGATCCGCCTTCGCTACTCGCTGGCCCCTCATCAGTGCAGGACTCCCGCCCGCTGCCACGTGACGTTGAGCGGGATCGGGCCGTTGGGCAGCCACGGCTGCTCGTCGACCAGATCCTTCACATTCCACGTGCCACGCTCGATGACGCCCAGTGCCGCGTCGATCACCTTGTACTCCTGCGTCATCTTGTGGATAGGCTGCGACTCCACCCAGGCGATGACGAACTCGCCCGGCTCGAACTGCGCCTCTGACTGGATGGCCCGGATCAGGTCTTCATTGTGCAGGTGCCCGTCACCGAAATTGAAGCCGATGATGGTGTTGCAGGACATCTCGCCTTCACGCACGGTGCGGGTGTCGATGTCGGGCAGGCATTTCAGCAGCACCGAGTACAAACCGCGGCCCTGGCTGTGCATGGCCCGCCACGCCGTCACCTGCTGCGTGAACACTTCGGCGGTCAGCGGGTCCCATCCGAAGGCGACGTACTGGTCGGCCGAGTTGGGCGACGACCGGGTGACGCGGTTGAGCTTCTGCTCGGCACCGGGTGTGAAGGTCCACACCGCCGACGCCCAGTTGCCGGCGTACTGGCGCATGGCCGGCAGGAACGACACGAGGTCGGGGCGCAGGTTACCCAGGATCGGGAAGAACGACAGCGCCGCGGCGAGCACGATGGCCAGCCAGCCCGGGTTCATGTCCCACACCGCGTAGCCGTCCGCGTTGGGGAAGCCCAGGAACAGGAAGATGGTGGCGTACGCGAACAGCACGTTCCATTCCACCGGTACCGCCAGCGGGAACGTCGAGATGATGAACAGGTGGAAGCTGACCATGATGGCGGCGGCCGCGATGGACACCCACGGCCACGGCGAGAACAGAAGTGCCAGCGGTGCAGCGATTTCCACGATGCTGCCCGGCCCGTGCGCCATGAAGGTGGCCAGGTGCGACGGCCGCAGGTCCTCGGGGAAGTTGCGGTAGTGGGCCCGCTTGAGCCACTTGAACGGGATGGCGGGGCTGTTGCTCACCATCGGCGGAATGACGTTGGTGAAGTGCAGGCCGAATTTCGAGACCCCGGCCCAGATCCAGACGGTGCCGATCAGCAGCTTGCCGGCGATGATCATGTTGACGAACGGCAGCGTGGCGAAGAAGATCAGCGCCGGCAGATACTGCTCGCCACGGCCGGCGAGGAAGATCGTCTTGTCCCGCAGGCCGATCAGCACGAACAAGATGATCGGTGCAATGAACAGCGCCGGGTTGACCAGTCCGGAGGTGTTGTCGGGCAACGCTTTCGACAGCGATTCACTGGGCACGCCGGGCAGCACCAAGGCGATGAGCACGGTGGCCATCAGGGCGAGGTACACGACGATGTCGAACCAGGTTCGCCGGTCGCCATTCGTGAACGGCACCGCCTTCCACGGCCGCAGCCGAATGGTGTTGGGCTTGGCCCAGAATCGGAACCCGCCCGTCATCGGCTTGGTCTTGCCGGCCAACGGTCCCCAGGAGCCGGCGAATCCGACGAGTTCCAGCAGGACCGTCCACAGGATCACCTTCTGGTACACGATCGGCTGGTCCCACCACTGCGAGACGTGCCAGAACGCCGGCAGGTGTGATGTCGCGGTCGCGATCGTGACTCCACCGATGGCGTAGAAGACCGTGAGTTTGACGATGTAGAGGACGTGGATCATGCGCGGTGCGCCGTACCCTTCGTCCACCCACTTGAGGCACATGATGCGGAGCCGCTCCTGCAGCGGCATGCGGAGAAACTCTTCCAGGTCGACCTTGGGCAAGGTCGGTTCGATGAATCCCATGAGGTGAGCTCCTTTGCTGGTATCAGGCTAGATTCGCGGATCGGCGTCGGTGAGGGTTTTGCGCAGGGACGGCTTGTCGATCTTGCCGACGGGGTTCTTCGGCAACGTCTCCAGGACCGTGATATCAACGGGCAGTTTGTATTTCGACAGTGATGCCTGCAGGTGCGCGGTGATGTTGTCGACGTCGAGTTCGGCCCCCGGATGCGCGGAGACGAACAGCACGGGCTCTTCGCCGTAGAGCCCGCTTGCGCGTCCGACCACCGCGGCCTCGGCGACGCCGGCGACCTGGTGCACGACGGTCTCGATCTCTTTGGGGTAGATGTTCTCGCCGCCGCGGATGATCATGTCCTTGGCCCTGTCGACCAGGACCAAGTACCCGTCCTCGTCGAACCGGCCGACGTCGCCGGTGTGCAGCCAGCCATCCTTGAGGGTCTTCTCGGTCTCCTCGGGACGGTTCAGGTAGCCGCGCATCACGTTGGGTCCCTTGATCACCACCTCGCCGAGTTCCCCCTGGGGCACTTCGGCGCCGGCGAGGTCGACGATGCGAATCTCCTGACCCGGCAACGGAATTCCGACGGTGCCGACCTTGCGGGGCCCGTTCAGCGGGTTGCCGGTGCTGGCGCACGATCCCTCGGACAGTCCGTAGCCCTCGACCAGTGGGATGCCGTAACGCTTTTCGAAACCCTCCAGCAGTTCGATGCTGGCCGGCGCGGCGCCACACACGGCGAACCGCACCGCGGAGGTGTCGGGCTGCACCTCGGGCGGCAGACCCAGCAGCATGGTGTAAATGGTTGGCACCGCGGAGAAGTAGGTGGCGCGGCTGGATTCCAGTCGGGCGAAGAAGGTCTCCGGGTTGAACCGGCCGGCGATGGTGGTGCGGCCACCCGCGAGCAGCGGCGACAGCACGCTGACAACGATGCCGTTCACGTGGAACAGAGGCAGGATGAGCA
Source organism: Mycobacterium sp. SMC-17 (assembly GCF_045310915.1). Taxonomy (NCBI): domain Bacteria; kingdom Bacillati; phylum Actinomycetota; class Actinomycetes; order Mycobacteriales; family Mycobacteriaceae; genus Mycobacterium; species Mycobacterium sp. SMC-17. Next base: position 47,012 of record NZ_JBJIAK010000038.1, read on the forward strand.
GGCTGTGGTCGGCGTCGGTCAGCTCGAAGCCCTCGATCACCATGGCGCACATGGCATTCAGGTTGGCGTTGTCGAGCATGACGCCCTTGGGCCGTCCGGTCGTGCCGCTGGTGTAGATCAGCAGGGCCAGGTCATCGTCGTTGCCGGCCACGGGATCGGCGGTGCGGGGCTCGCCACCCATGTCGTCGACGTGCAGCACTGTGACGTCGGAGTCGACGTCACGGTCGACGACGAGCACGACCGCGCCGGCGTCGGTCACCTGATAGGCGACTTCGGCAGGCACCAGGGTCGGGCTGATGGGCGTCGCGACGGCGCCGAGCCGCCAGGTGGCGAACAGCGCGACAACGAAGGCCGCGCGGTTCGGGAGCATGATGCCGACGACATCGCCGGCGCGCACACCGCGCTGATGCAGCGCCCCGGCGGCGCGCTGAACGGCATCGAGAAATGCGCCATTGTCGAGGTCGGTCTGGTCGTCCGCGACGGCCGGTGCGTGGGGCGCCGCGGCAGCGCGACGGTCGGGCAGGGTGGCGAGGTTCATGTCATAAAAATAGGAGTTTGTGGTGCGCACCACTCCGTCGTGCGCCGATCAACTTTGTCGGCCGATTTGTACGCTCGACACAAACTCTGGCTCTACAGTCGGCACATGGATCCGGCGGTCAGCGAGGCCAACACCACGATCATGACCCGCCTCATCGCGCGCCAGGCCGAGGTCGCGCGCTCCGTCGGGCACCGTCTGGCCAGCGATATCACCGAACTGCGCGGCGACCCCGAGATCATCGAACTGCTCCGCGCCAGCGTCGGCGGCAACGTCGAGACCATCTTCCACGCGCTGCGCTACGACATATCTCTGGAGAACATCGAAGCGCCCACCGCGGCCCTCGAGTACGCGCGCCGACTCGCGCAGCGCGGCGTACCGATGAACGCCCTCACGCGCGCCTACCGGATCGGCCACGCGCTGGTGCTCGACGTCGCGGCCGAGGAGATCAACCGCGCCGGGTTCGCGCCCCAGACCTGCCTGGCCATCTACGAGCGCATGACGTCGGTGACGTTCCGCTACATCGACTGGATTTCACAGCAGGTCGTCACGGTCTACGAGGACGAGCGCGACCGCTGGCTCGCCAACCGCAACAGCACACAGGCGCTGCGGGTGCGGGAAGTGTTGTCGGGCAACGACTCCGACCCCGAAGCCGTCACGGCCGCGATCCGCTATCCGATGCGTCGCCATCATCTGGCCGTGGTGCTGTGGTGGCCCGCGGGTAGTGGCCAGGTCACCGGGCACGACGACGCGCTGGCCCGACTCGAACAGTTCCTGCGCGCGGCCGCCGATCATGTCGGCACCCAGGGCAGTCCGCTGTTCCTTGCCGCCGATCAGCGGACCGGCTGGGGCTGGCTGCCGTTGTCGGGCGCCACCGCGGACGGCGCGTCCGCACAGCTGCGACAGTTCACCGACTCCCAGCCGAGCGCCCCTGCCGTCGCCGTCGGCACCCCGCTGCCGGGCGTCGACGGCTTCCGCCGGTCGCACCGGCAGGCCCTGCGCGCGCACAGTGTCGCGGTGACGGCCGACCTGACGGGTGTCACCGCGGCCGATGACCCGGGCTTCGCCGCGGCCGCGCTCCTGGGCGAGAACCAGGATGACGCACGGGAGTTCGTCCACACGGTCCTCGGGCCACTGGCTGGGACCGGTGCCAATGACGCCCGGCTGCGGGAGACCTTGCAGGTGTTCCTGCGACACGGCGGTAGCTATACAGCCGCGGCCGACGAGTTGGTGGTGCATTTCAACACCGTCAAGTACCGCGTCGGGCGGGCGCTGGAGCGGCGGGGACGGCCGCTCGGCGACGACCGGCTGGACGTCGAGATGGCCTTGCTGCTGTGCCACTGGTATGAAGCCGCGGTTTTGCTCGACGACTAGCGGGCCGCCCGCCAGCAAGACCGGCGCCAGCACCAACTGCCAGCATATTCGCAGCACGAGTGATCGAATCGAGACTGCCAGCAAACCAAGGCGTGTTAACCAGCTGGTTCACTGCTGTAACGGACGCGCCGTAGCCGGCGATACCAGGGTAGTGGTCGGAGGAACCGAGTACGACCCAGTAGGTTCACCTGGCCACACGCGAGAGAACCATGATTGGAGTATCACTAATGCGCAACTCAGGACGTTTGATCGGATTTGCTGCGGCATCGGCCCTGGCGCTGGTCCCGCTCGCCGTCGCGGCCCCGGCTTGGGCCGACGACGAGGTTTCCGGTGAAACCGGCGCCGCGGTCGCTACCCCGATCGGCAACGGCAACGCCGGTGGCGGCGCCGGCTTCGGCGTGGAGAACCCCTTCTGGCACCCCTTCGATGCCTCCAGCAACGCGGGCGGCGGCGCCGGTGTGGACACCCCGCTCGGCGGTGGCGAGTTCAACACCGCCACGGGCACCGACGCCGGCTTCGGTGGTGCGGGCTTCGACACCAACACCGGCGCGGCGATCAACACCCCGCTGGGTGGCAGCAACTTCAACACCGGTGCGTCCACCGACTTCAACGTGCCCAACCCGGCTGACTTCATCCCGAACTTCGGTGGCGGCGCCAACGCCGGCGGCGGCGCGGGTGTGAACACGCCGTTCGGTGGCAGCGGCTTCAACGCCGGCGCCGCCAACGAGTTCGCCGCGCCCGCCCCGGCCGACTTCATCCCGACGTTCGGTGGCGGTACCGGCGGCGGCGCGGCCGTCAACACCCCGGTCGGCGGCAGCGGCTTCAACACCGGCACCTCCGGCGAGATCGGCCCCGACGGCGTTCAGGCCGGCACCAACTCCGGCGCCGGCGTCGCGACCCCGGTCGGCGGCTCCAACTTCAACGGCGGCTCGGCCTTCACCTTCGGCCGCTAGTTCCTGATCACATAGGCCAGGCACCCGAGATGGGTGCCTGGCCTTTGTGTTTCCGGGATCTCAGCGGGCGGGCTCTTGCTGGTCGCAAAAAAGCCCCTCACCTGCGGTGACAGGTGAGGGGCTCTATGGCGGTGGCGGAGGGATTTGAACCCTCGGTGGGGGGTTACCCCACACACGCTTTCGAGGCGTGCTCCTTAGGCCGCTCGGACACGCCACCGTGTGGCAGCTTACCGAACCCGGGCCCCAGTCCCTAATCGCTGGTCGCGTGACGCCGAAACGAGGCTTGCGTCCGTGACCTTAGCTCTAGTTGGGCGTCTTTGGGACTACTCGCACGGGCCTCGGGCCAGAAAGTCCGTAGCTTCATTCACTGGACGCTCGAAACCGCTTTGACTGAAACCAGGTACCTTTTCCCGCTGCGACAGGTCCCTGGTTTCAGTCGCAACAGGTTGATCGCCCATTCGACTGAACTCACGCACTTTCAGCCGGAACTCGCTCATGCGACAGCAAGGGAATCAGCGCTGCCGGGCGAAGAACCCCTCCATGAGCGCCGCGCACTCGGCCTCCAGGACCCCGCCGCGTACCTCGGGCCGGTGCGTCAGCCGGCGGTCGCGGACCACGTCCCACAGCGAGCCGACGGCGCCGGTCTTGGGTTCCCACGCCCCGAACACCACGCGGGCCACCCGGGACATCACCAGCGCGCCGGCGCACATGGTGCACGGCTCGACGGTGACGGCCAGCGTCGCACCTTCCAGCCGCCAGCCGTCGCCGTGCACCGCGGCAGCCGCGCGCAGCGCCAGGATTTCCGCGTGCGCGGTCGGGTCACCCAGGGATTCGCGGGCATTGGCGGCCCGAGCCAGCTCCACCCCGTCGGCCGAAAAGACCACCGCTCCGATCGGCACGTCGTCGGCACCGGCGAGTTCGGCGGCCTCCAGGGCAGCGCGAATCAGCCGTTCATCAGTGGAGCTCACCGCCCCAGCTTGTCCAATACCGCCACGAGTTCATCGTTGAAGCCCATTTCCTGGGCGATGCGGCTGAGTTGTTCGTCGGCGTACTCGTCGTCGGCGAGGATCACGCCGAGCACCGCCTCGGGCAGGCCCAGGTCGGACAGCAGCCCGAGATCACCTTCCTCGAAGGGGTCGTCTTCCTCGAGTTCTTCCAGGCTCAGGTCGGCGTCGAGCTTCTCCAGCACGTCGGCCGCGATGTCATAGTCCAGCGCCGCGGTGGCATCCGACAGCAACAGCCGGGCCCCGGAGGGCGCGGGACGGACGATGACGAAGAACTCGTCGTCGACGTTCAGGAGGCCGAAAACCGCCCCGGCGGAACGCAGTTCACGAAGTTCGGTCTCGGCGGCGGCCAGGTCCACCAGCGCCGCACGCTTCAGCGGGACGCAACGCCATGCGCCGTCCTCCCGGACGACCGCGACCCCGAAACCGTCGGGGAGATCGGCAACCTGCTGCTGTGCCTGCGCGCGCTGTACTCCCATGCGGATAACGCTAGTCCGCACTCTGCCACTTGACCAGCGGTCCCGTATGTACCCCACCGTGGCCGTGTGCAAACCTTGGAAGGTGACAACTCCGGTGTGTGTGCTCGGTATGGGACTCATCGGCGGTTCGCTGATGAGGGCCGGGCAGGCCGCGGGCCGCGAGGTGTTCGGATACAACCGCTCGATCGACGCGGTCCGGGCGGCGACGGCCGACGGCTTCGACGCGACCGAGGACCTCGGCGCGGCGCTGAAGCGCGCTGCGGCGAGCGATGCGCTCATCGTCCTGGCGGTGCCGGTCCCCGCGCTGCCGATCATGCTCGAGCGCATCCGCGACACTGCCCCGGATTGCCCGCTCACCGACGTGGTGAGCGTCAAAGGCAATGTGCTGCAACAGGTTCAGGAGTACGGCCTGCTCGACCGCTTCGTCGGCGGACACCCGATGGCCGGCACCGCGCATTCCGGCTGGGCGGCGGGCACCCGCGATCTGTTCGCCGGGGCACCATGGGTGGTGAGCGTGGACGACCACGTCGACCCGCAGGTGTGGGCCCAGGTGATGCATCTGGCGCTGGACTGCCGCGCGGTGATCGTGCCCGCCCGCTCCGACGAACACGACGCCGCGGCGGCCGCGATCTCGCATCTGCCGCACCTGCTGGCCGAGGCCCTGGCCGCGACCGCCGGCGAGGTGCCGCTGGCATTCGCGCTGGCGGCGGGGTCGTTCCGGGACGGCACCCGGGTCGCCGCCACCGCGCCCGACCTGGTCCGGGCGATGTGCGAGGCCAACGCGACGGAGCTGACGGTGATGCTCGACCGGGCCATGGAACTGCTGAGCCAGGCCCGCTCGTCGCTGGTGGAGGCGCAATCGGTGGCCGAGCTGGTGGAGGGCGGCCATGCCGCGCGGGTCCGCTACGACAACTTCAGCCGCCCACAGATTCTCGCGACGACCATCGGGGCCGAGGGCTGGCGCGAAGAGCTGGCCGCCCAGGGCCGCGCGGGCGGGGTGATCAGATCCGCTCTGCCAGTCCGGGGTAGTCGAGGATGAAGCCGTCGTCGTCGACGGTGATCGCGGTGTCGGCGACCGGTGAGTCCAGCTTGATGGGCTTGCCCGGCCCGTCGCTGCTGTAGCCGATGGTGACGGATTCGACCGTCAGATCCGGCACCCGGACGTAGACGACAGGCAGCGACACCGACGCCGTGCGGTTGTGCAGGCCGGTACGCCGGATGGGCAGCGCGTTGAAGAACGGGCTGAAGACCACGTCGACGTCCAGGGCGCCGTTGTAGGCCGCCCGCCGGGCCTGGTTCTGGTGGTCCTGCACCAGCCACATGTTCTCTTCGTCACGCGCGATGGACAGCTGCCGCTCGCGCTGCGCGAGGGTGACGGTGAGCGACAGCCGTTTGGTCGCGCCGCTCTCGTCGGTCACCAGGTCATAGGACGCGCTGAACGCCGGATGTATGTCTGTGGCCGCCGCCACGATGCGGCCGTAGGCCTTGATTCGGTTGCCGGACAACTGGACCCGAACCGACTCCATGCGCGACACGTCCTGCGCGCGCCAGGTCAGGATCGCCGGCCAGGCGGGTTCTGCAGCTTCGGGGCTGGCATCGGACTGCGGTGCGCTCACCCGTCTACCGTAGGCGACGAAGGCCCGGCTTCGCAGTCACGATTGCAACTCCGGCCGGACCCGGCCGCGAGACCCGCACAGCCAACGCCAAGGCGGCATCGAGCGCCAGCGCGAGAGCTGCCACCAGCAGGGCGCCGACGAGGGCGAGATAGAACTGGCGCACCTTGATGCCGTCGATCAGGAACCGGCCCAGCCCGCCCAGGCTGGCGTACGCGGCGACGGTCGCAGTCGCCACCACTTGCAGCGTCGCGGTCCGCAGCCCGCCGACGATGAGCGGCATGGCGTTGGGCACCTCGGTGCGCAGCAGCACCTGGCGCTCTGTCATGCCCATGGCGCGGGCGGCGTCGACCACCACCGGATCGACGTTGGCGATCCCGGCATACGTCCCCGCCAGGAGTGGCGGGATGCCCAGCAGCATCAGCGCGACAGTCGGCGGCACCAGGCCCAGTCCCCACAGCAGGACGCCGAGCAGCAGGACGCCGAGGGTGGGCAGGGCGCGCAAGGCGTTGACGCCGCCGACCACCAGGGCCGTACCGCGACCGGTGTGCCCGACGTACATGCCCACCGGAATGGCGACGAGCGCACTGCAGAGCACCGCGATACCCGTGTACTCCAGGTGCTCCAGCAGCCGCATGCCCAGACCCGCCGGGCCGGTCCAGTTGGCCGCGGTGAAGATGTAGGCGAGGGCCTGGTGCAGGAAGTTCATGCCGGCGCCTTCGCCCGGGTCCAGGGGGTGGCCAGGCGGCCGACGCTCAGGATGACGAGGTCGACTATCACCGCCAGCACGAAGATCGCGATGATGCCGGCGATGATCTGGTCGCTCTTGTCGGCCTGGTACCCCTCGGTGAACCAGGTGCCCAGCCCGCCGATGCCGATCACCGAGCCCACCGACACCATCGAGATGTTGGTGACGGCGACCACGCGCATGCCTGCCGTGAGGACCGGAATCGACAGCGGCAGTTCGACTCTCAAGAACCGGGTACGCGGCCGGTAGCCCATGGCCGTGGCCGCTTCCCGGGTGTCCGCGGGCACCGCGTCGAGCGCCTCGGGCACCGTCCGCATCAGCAGGGCGACGGTGTAGAGCGTCAGGGCGACCAGGACGTTGGCCTCGTCGAGAATCCGCGTCGGGATGATCAACGGCAGCACCACGAACAGCGCCAGCGACGGGATGGTGAAGACGATGCTGGCGGTGATGGTGCTGAACCGGCGCAGCCGCGGCCGCTGCCGCACATAGGCGCCCAGCGGCACGGCGATCAGCACGCCGATCAGCAGCGGCAGCAGCGCCAGCCGCAGGTGTATCTGCGTGAGCAGCCACGCGCCTTCCAGGTGATTCAGCAGGTATCGCACTGCTTGCCCTTGCGGCTCTTGATGATTGCCAGCACGTCATCGAGGCTCACACCGCCGATCACCTGGCCGCGCTCGTCGACCGCGACACCCAGACCCGACGGGGATGACAGGGCCGAGTCGAGCGCCAGCCGCAGCGTGCCGTCCGGCCGGAACAGCGAGCCACCGGCGATGGTGCTGTCGTACAAGGACTTTCCGTGCCGGTGCAGACCCACGCCGTTGGCGTTGATCCACGCGTACGGAGTGCCGTCGGCGTTGACCACCAGGGCCCATTGGCCGTCGGTGAGATCGAGCGCGTCGACCGCCGGTTCGGCGACGGTGCGGATGTCGCGGAGCTTGAGTCCGTCGGCATCCCGGAACTGCAGGCCGCGATAGCCACGGTCGGCACCGACGAAACCCGCGACGAATGCGTTGGCCGGGTTGGACAGCAGCCGCTGCGGTGCGTCGTACTGCTGCAGGGTGCCACCGGGCCCGAACACCGCGACGCGGTCGCCGAGTTTGACGGCCTCGTCGATGTCGTGGGTGACGAAGACGATGGTCTTGCGCAGATCGCTTTGCAACCGCAGGATTTCGGCCTGCAGGTCTTCGCGGACGACGGGGTCCACCGCGCTGAACGGCTCGTCCATCAACAGGATGGGTGGGTCGGCGGCCAGCGCCCGGGCCACCCCGACGCGCTGCTGCTGCCCGCCCGACAACTGGGCCGGGTAGCGGTCGGCGAGCTTGACGTCGAGTCCGACCCGCTCCAACACGCCCAGCGCCTTTTTCCGTGCACTGCGCCGTGATTCGCCTTTGAGGACCGGCACCGTGGCGACGTTGTCCACCACTTTGAGGTGTGGCATGAGCCCGGCGCTCTGCAGCACGTACCCGATGCCGAGGCGCAGCCGCACCGGGTCGACGGTGGCGACGTTGGCACCGTCGACGGTCAGGGTTCCGGAGGTCGGGTCGATCATCCGGTTGATCATCCGCATTGAGGTGGTCTTGCCGCACCCGGACGGCCCGACGAACACCGACAGCGTCCCCTCGGCGATCTCGAGGGTCAGTTCATCGACAGCGACGGCGCTGCCGTAGCTCTTGGTGACCTTGTCGAACGTGATCATCGGCTCACCGGCTTGTCGAATCCGTTGTCCTGGACCCACTTTTTCGCAGCCTGGTCGGCGTCGACGCCGCTGTTGCCGGAGACCGCGGTGTTCATCTCGATGAGCGCTTTCGTCGTGAGTTTCGCACTGACGCCGTCGAGCACCGTCTTGAGCAGATCGGACTTCTTCTGCGACGCCACCAGCGGCACCACGTTGGCGGCCAGGAAGTTGTGTTTCGGATCCTCGAGCACGACCAGGTTGTTCTGGACGATGGCCGGCGAGGTGCTGAAAATGTCTGCCGCGGTGACGGTTCCGTCGACCAGCGCCCGCACGGTGGCCGGTCCCCCGCCGTCGCTGATGGCGATGAAGTTGGCCGGCGCGATATCGAGGCCGTACTTGGCTTTCAAACCGGGCAGGCCCTCGGTCCGCTGCAGAAACTCCGACGGCGCACCGAATTTCACCTGGGGCGAATGCTGGGCCAGATCACCGATGGTCTTGAGGTTCCACTTCTTCGCGGTCTCGGCCGATACGGCCACGGTGTCGGTGTCTTCGGCCGGCGAGGGAGTCAGGATCGACAGATCACCCGGAAGCACTCGCGCGAGCGCCAATTCGACATCGTCGGCGGCGGTGGCTTTGGTCTTCGGGTCGAAGTACTGCAGCAGGTTGCCCGTGTACTCGGGGATCAGATCGATCGAATGATCCTTCACCGCAGGGACGTACGTCTCGCGGCTGCCGATGCCGAACTGCCGGCCCACGGTAAAGCCGTTGGCCGCCAACGCCTGCGCATATATCTCGGCGATGATCTTCGACTCGGGAAAGTCGGCGGACCCCACCACGATCGACTTGAGATCGCCGGAGATGCTGCCCCCACCGAGGGGATTGGCACTGCCGCAGCCCGTCAACAGGGCAGCCAGCAGTACCGCCAGAGCGGTCAGAATTCGCGCCACCCGAACGTCCTTTCGGCGTCGTGCACTCAGGCCGACCCTAGCGTCATTCGAAAATTGGTGCCGCAGTTCCCGGCATCCGGCCACTAGAACCGTCAAGATGGTGCGTATGAGTAGCGATCACGCGACTTCCCCAGACCCATCGGAGTCGACGTCCAGCCCGGCAGCTGTGCCCGCCGAACCTCCGGCACCCAAGTCCCCCAAGCCGGACTCGGCCCCGGCCAAGAAACCCAAGACACCCGAATCCGCGGTGAAGTTCACCCGCACCGCGGCACTGTGGTCGGCGCTGGTCCTCGGTTTCCTGATCCTGATCCTGCTGCTGGTGTTCGTCATCCAGAACGACACCCCGGTCGACATCGTGCTGCTCGGCTGGAAGCTGCACCAGGTGCAACTCGGCGTGACCATCCTGCTCGCAGCCATCGCCGGCGGCCTCCTGACCTTCGCCGTCGCCACCACCCGAATCCTGCAACTGCGACTGGCCGCGAAGAAGAACCTCAAGGCCGGGCTCTAGCTCCAGTTTCAATCCCCCCGCGGGTAGTCCAATCCCCCGCGAGCGGCCGTGTTTGTACGTCAACACGCCGGGTCAGCCGGCCAATTTGCGCACGCTCGTCGCTGCCGAGCGACCGTGTTTGTACGTCGACACGCCGTGGCAGCCGTGCATTGTGCGCACACTCGTCGCTGCCGAGCGGCCCCAAACTGCACGTGAAATGCCGCGTGTCGCCGTACAGACACGGCCGCTCGCGCTAAGGGGGCAGACCAGGGTGACGCTAGGTGAGGGCAGCGAGGCCGGCGGCGATGAGCGGGGCGACGGCCTCGCCGACGGGGTCGTCGTGGCCGGCTCCGCCGGCGGCCATCCGGGCGCGGAAGTCGATACCGGCGGCGATGATCGCGAGCTTGAAGTAGGCCAGCGCCAGGTAAAAATCCCAGTGATCGAGAGGCTGCCCGGCCGCGACGGAGTACTTCTGGGCCAGCTGGTCCATCGGCGGAATCTTGTCCGAGGACCAGGCCGCGTCGGAGTGCACCATCGAGAACATCGGGTGCCGGTAGACGCACATCAGCGCGGCGTCCGACAGCGGATCACCCAGGGTCGACATCTCCCAGTCCAGCACCGCCCGCACCTTGGTCGGGTCGACGGCGTCGAGCATGGTGTTGTCGATGCGGTAGTCGCCGTGGACGATGGCGCTGCGACTCTGCGGCGGCAGCTTCTCGGCCAGCAGGCCGTGCAGCCGGCGCACGTCCGCGTCGCGCGGATCATCCGGCAGCCGCACCAGGTCCCACTGCGAACCCCACCGCCGCACCTGCCGTTCCAGGTACCCGTTGGCCTTCCCGAAGTCCCCGAGTCCGACGGCTTCCGGGTCCAGGGCGTGCAGGTCGGCCAGCACCTTGATCAAGGCGTCGACACAAGCGTCGATGGTCTGCTGATCGCCCAGCGCGTCGAGCTCCGCCGAGTAGCGCACGACCCGGCCGGGCACGAATTCGACCATCTGGAACGGCGCACCGAGTACCGAGTCGTCATTGCGCATGGTCACCGGATGCGCCACCGGCACCGTCGTACCCTCAAGTGCCGCAACGACTTTGTACTCGCGGGCCATGTCGTGCGCCGACGGCGTCAGGCCGTGCAGCGGCGGCCGGCGCAGCACCCATTTGGCGGCGTCGTCGAAGACCAGGAACGTCAGATTCGACCGGCCCCCGGCGATCAGTTCGGCGCGCAGCTCACCGCTGCGGGGCACCCCGATCTCGCGCAGATGCGCGTCGAGGGCAGTCAGATCAAGGCCGTCGAGAGATCCCACCCGATCTGTCTACCACCGCTGATTTCGCGGCAGCAGATCCCACACGTGTTCGACACTGTTGACGCCGGCGACCGCCAGCCGGCCGCTGCGTGAGGCCAGCAGGCGGGTGATGCCGGTGTAGTCGACCTGGAACGACAGGATGCGCTCGGTCGGCACGATGTCGTGCAGCAGTCCGTTGATCACGCCGCCGTGGCTGAAGATCACGACGGTGTCCTCGGCCTCGGCCTCGCTCGCGATGTCGGTGACGGCCTCGGTGATACGGGCGAGAAACGCCTCTTCGTCGACGCTGCTGGGCAGGTGGCCGGTCATGAGCCGGGCCATCTCCTCGGGGTGCTCGGCGGCAATCTGCTCGATCGGGATGTACTGCGCCATGTCGCGGTCGTATTCGGCGAGCCGGTCGTCGATCTCGATGTTCAGCCCGAGCGCGGCCGCCACCGGCTGGCCGGTCTGGATGGCGCGCTTCTGCGGGCTGCTGATGAGCCGCGTGATCGGGAACCGCTTGAGCGCGTCGGGCAGCCGGTTGGCCTGCGCGATGCCCTCCTCGGAGAGGTCGGGGTCGGCGCCCTCACCAGGCTCGTTGCGCAGCGGCAGGGCATGACGGATCAGAAGCAGTTGCATAGCGGTTTCCTCCACAGCGGTAGTGCGCTGACGGGCAATACTATGCAGCTAAGTTGTCATGACAAGACACCGAGAGGCGGTACACCGATGGTCGGCTCCCAGTCGCGCCATGAGCATGTCGCGGCGGTGTTGCGGCAGCGGATCACGCGGCACGAGTACCAGATCGGTGAGTCACTGCCCGCCGAGAGCGCGCTGTGCGCGGAGTTCGACGTGTCGCGAGGGCCCGTCCGCCAGGCCCTCGCGACCTTGAAAAACGAAGGCCTGATCCGTATTTCGCGGGGCAAGCCCGCCACCGTCCGGAGCCACGACGTCCGCCAGACGCTGGACACGTTCACGCCGTTCACCCAGTGGGCCGAGCGCAACGGCCGCACCGCAGGGAGCCGGACCCTGGAGATCTCGCGTAGACGCGCCAGCGAGACCGCGGCCGCCGCGCTGAGCCTGACCACCGACGACTTCGTCGTCGAGGTGCTGCGTGTGCGTCTGCTCGACGGCGAGCCGGCGATGATCGAACGGAGCAGTTTCACCGACGCGGTGGGTTCGCTGCTGTTCGAATTCGACACCGACTCCGGCTCCATCACCGACTACCTGACCGACCGCGGAGTCCAGTGGGACGCCATGGAGCACGTGCTCGACGCCGTCGCCGCGGACGAGGTCGACGCCGAGAACATGCACATCGAGCGGGGCAGCCCCCTGCTGCGTGAGCGTCGTACCTCACGCGACCAGTTCGGGGTGGCCTTCGAGTATTCCGACGACCGATACCGGCCCGACGTGGTGGCCTTCAGCATCGTCAACGCCCGCACCATCGAGGTCCGCGCCTGACGGTGGCTAGGAGTCTGCTGAATTAATCGGTGTGGCGGCCGGGGTTGACCTGGGATTTCGCTGATAATTGGTGGGTGCAGGGT